>JAOUJR010000147.1 GCA_029883145.1 Nitrospirota bacterium | reverse complement strand
AAGATTTAAGGCGTTCTGTAACCCAGCTTGGTAAAAGATTTATTCGCTATCTGTCCGAAAACTAAATTAGTGTAGCAAATAACAAATTTTTGCACTTCCCGTCATCATAGTATTTAAGCTCTGCAGATTTGTAACCCGCATATCATTTAACTGTTGAACAAGATCCGTAATCCTATCATCCTTTAAGTAAGGAAGCCTTTCTCTTAAAGTTTGGGAAGGCGAACCCATCATTCCAGGATTTGGTGGGGGGATCCTGCATCAATGCTTTTAGAACCAGAATATGATCACCATAAATATTCTCTAATAACTTTAGGAATCTAAGTTGATCATCATATTGCTCTCCTGGGCTCTTCACCGCCTCAACAAGAAATGATTTAAGGATTTTGCGCTTTTCCTCGTTACGTTCCTCTGATGTTCGCCTGAGAGTTTGTTCCAATAAATCCTCAAAATCTTCTGTTTTGACATATTCTTCAGAAACCTCAGATTTAAAACTCCTAAGATCTTCCGTAAACTCATGCAGAAGATCATTCACTCGTTTAATTTTTCTGGCTGTCGAAATGCCACCCAAAACATTACTAACTGGCCCACCAACCCATGGTACTGCACTCGATACAAAAGAGACGATATCGATGATTTTATCTTTGTCATTAAATCTTACGAGAGATTTCTCATTATCATTGTTCACGATAAAATCTCCTTCAGCAAATAACGTCTCGGATAACGCGGCCGGCAGTAAACGTGACCGAGCGAAGCGAGCCATCCGGCCTATTCCGGCTCGCGTTCATCCGTTTGTTAGGCCGCAGAGCGCGATCTGAACATGTAGATCGCCCAACCAAGCGTGTCGCGCCCCCAACGCAGGTATGCCGCCCTCGCCTTGCTCACGCGCTCAGGCACCTCCGCCAAGTCTGGATCATCTGGATGGGTGCGAGCGTACTCGGCTGTCGCGAACCATTGGAGGCCCTCATACCTGTCCCAATCGTCCTTGCTGCTCACGATGGTGTGAACGAGCTCCGTTCCTCGCCGCTCTCCGGCTTCGGCATTCGAGGAGTGGCTCCCGAAGTCCTCTCGCGCGCACCCGGATGCCTCTAGGTAATCCCCTGACGGCTCCTGCTGCCAGTATGGCTCTCCCACGATTACCCAGCCGCCGGGCCTCACCATGCTGATCAGAGCTTCGAGAGTATTAGCATGCCCCCCGAAGACCCAACTGGCACCGATACATGACGCTAGATCTAAGCTGTGCGGCTCGTCTGGCTTGAAATCCGCACCATTCATCTGAGTGAAGGTGATGCCAGCACTCGGTGCCCGCGCCTTGAGTCTTCTCTCTGCATCGGCGATGAAGAAAGGAGAAATGTCGATGCCCATGCCACGAGCGCCATAGGCTTCCGCCAAGCGAATCAGAAACTCGCCCTTACCACACGCAATGTCAACCACCTGCGCGTTAGTCGGGAGGCGCAGAAGTCCCACGAGACGCGTTAGTTTTTCCTCGCTCGTGGGATTGCATACCACATGTTCACGGTGAGTGATGTCGTAGAACTTCCATGTGTCCATGATTCTCAATCCTCCTTGCGGCTAACAAGTTATTAGATAGTTAACTCGATAATACCAAAATGTTTGTGTCCGGTCAATACAAAAAAACAAAATAACTTGACGCAACCATTTGATTTTATTAAGATTTTAAGATTGATTAAATGACTAATATTCCATTTGTAATATTAGTCAAAAAATAACTAATACCATGCAAAAAGTTCCATATGATATTTGGACACGGTACGAGGCCTTCCTGAAGGCTAAGATGAAAGATGTTTCAGAAACGTTTATTTCTTTTCGTATTTAATGCCCTGCCAGTTTTTACGATGAGCCATTCAAATGGAAAGTCACGTCACTAATCTTCTGAGTTATGTTGAGTAGAATGGGAAATGAATAGATATCGAAAATTAATGTTTTTGCGCATAACTGTGAGAATCAGTGAAGGCAGAGAGTAATGATTATTCATCTCGTAGGTGAAGGCATCAATAGGACAAACTTTAAGCCTTACTCCTTCTTCTCTCCTTCTGATAGAATATCTTAAGAGGATATCATGATTGATATTGAAACATTAAGCTCGCAGATTAAGAGAAACTGCAACATCTCCGATGCAAAATACTGGGGGACTTATTCAATATGTGGCCTTTTGCTGAGATTAAGACAGCTTTGTCGTATTGAAAAAGGTATAAAACCATGGGAAAAGACCTCTAAACAAGAGGTCGCCGAGTGGATATCAGAGAGAGAAACCCTCTGGCATGAACTTGAAGACAAAGAGTTTATTGATATTACTGTTAACGGGAATTCATACAGCCCCTTTGAGGTAGAAAAAATAAATGCTGTGTTAGAAAATGAAAATCTTCTTTATGGTGCTGGTTATGGAAATTACTTTAAGCCTTCTTTTTTCCTTGCAGACCTTACATCTAAAAAAATAGTAGATGGCCATGATATTTACATGGCTGGCACCGAATATGTAAGAGATTTATCAGCTTATCCTGCAATGTTACAGGATGGTGTCATCTTTGCACGGGTTGACACAATGAAACTGCTCCTCTGGGAAAAATTCGATGAGCTAAGAGCCAGAGGTCCTAAGGGGTTTCTTGCATTTGCATTTTCGAGATATGGTATTGCCCCTGAAGATGAGCCGTCAGAAGATATTGACAGAGAGCTTTCCATAATTGCGTCTTCCGAGGCAGAAACATTTATACATCATGAGCTTGGCGAAGTATTTGAAGGAAAAAAATTAGGGTGTGAATGGAAATCCTTGCTCATGAATCTCTCATGCAGCAAGGCTGAACTCTTTGCTCGCGGGATAAAAGACCTCCTCTCAGATACCTCTGAAAAAGGCATGATTCACTATATTATCGAGAACCAGAAAGAAGGTTCACTTGGATTTTATATCGTATTCCTTGGTGGTTACAGAAGGCTCCTGTTTCCTGAAATACTTGAGGCGTCAAAAAGGTTTATGGATGTAAGAGACTGGGATCTTATTGAGGATGCCCGGGAGACCGGGTACAAAAAAGTTGAAGCATATGCAGATAAACTAATTTCACTCTATAGAACAGATAAGAATCGGTTCTCCGAAAATATAGAGACAGAAATACTCAGCAGACTATCTTAAATGCTCAAGTGTTATGTTTTGAACGAATACTTTGACAAGCTCTGGGTCAAATTGGCTACCTGCATTGATTTTTAACTCTTCTATAGCAGCATCAAAGCCTATGGGAACTTTATATGATGTCTCACTTACCATTGCATTAAATGCTTCGGCTATCGCAATAATTCTTGCACCAAGTGGAATGACGTCTCCCTTGAGACCTGCTGGATAACCTCTACCGTCATACCGCTCATGATGGTAGAGGATGAAAGGGGCAATATCCTCATAGAAGTTTATCGGACTGATCATATCATATCCAATAATGGTATGTTTTCTGAACTCCTCTGGCTTAAAACTGTCTTCAGCTCTGATCTTTAAAAAACCAATATCGTGGAGAAGAGAGGCAAAATATAACCACTTTCTCTCCTGCTCTGACATATTGAGAGCCCTTGCTATAATGTTGCTATATTTAGCTACATTTTTTGAATGACCCATCTTTTCAGCAATCTGGGTGTCTATAGCCTCAAGGAGTATATTGGTGAAATGTATCTCATAATTCTTCTGATCTTCATAAAATTGTGCTCGTGTTAAGGATATGGCTGCCTGGTCTGCAAGATAGGTGATCATCTCTTCTTCTCTCGCAGAATAAAATCCGCCTTTCTTATTCAGGAGCTCTATGACACCTACGACACCTGTCTTCGTCATAAGTGGAACACAAAGTAGAGTGCTTACCTGTTGACCTGCTATACCATCCACATCAGGGTCAAACCTCTCATCATTCTTTGCGTTTTCTATGCGCACTGGTTGCCCATGTTCGGCAACCCATCCTACAATACCTTTGCCTTTATGTATAGATTTACCAAAGAACTCATCTGCCCTCTTGCCCTTTACTTTCTTAAAGATAAGGCTGTCGTTCTCAATAAGAAGGATAGAGCTTGCATCTGAATCCGTGATCGAAAGTGAATATTCCATTATTTTGTTGAGAAGGATATCGCCATATATTTCCTCTCTTAAATCCCTTGTAATATGAAGAATATGGTCGAGCCTCCTACTGTACTTTTCAATACTCTGTACAGTCTGTCTTGACACTAATCTTGAGATATAAAGCCCTATAAAAGTGAGGCAGAGAACTATTATTACTATTATGGTCACAGAGATATCGGGCAAAAAGTCGAGCGCCTCACTGACGGGTTTATAAAGGTATCTTACGATTATCGCAAGGAGTATAATAATGACGAATGTGGTTACTGTATTGAAAAGTCGTATCTTTTGTTTAATCTCAGTTATTATGGATTTCTTCCCTGAGACTTGTTTTTTCCCCACGACTATCACTTTACTTGAGAGCACTATATAATGTCAAATATAGTTTTTCATAAAGGTTCTTGAATAATTAGAGCTTACAGGCTAAAATTACTTCACATGAAGGTAATAAAAAACAACAAGGAAATAGTTGCCTTTTGTAAGGTTCTCAGGGAACGTGCATCAGGGAGCAGCCCGGAGATTGAGCAGAGGGTTAAGGCCATCCTTGACGATGTGAGAAAAAATGGTGACAGAGCGGTCTTTAATTATACAAAGACCTTTGATTTTCAAACCGTAAAAAGATTGCGGATAACACCTTATGAGATATCAAGACATGCAAGGAAGGCTGATAAAAAAGTAGTTAAAGCTCTTGAATTTTCAGCCAAAAGAATAAAGGCCTTCCATGAGAGACAGAAAGAGGAGTCATGGTCATTTTCTGAAAAAGATAATCTTTTAGGACAGGTGATAAGTCCTCTTGAACGGGTCGGTGTCTATGTGCCGGGTGGCAAGGCATCATATCCTTCCACTGTGTTGATGAATGTCATTCCTGCACAGGTTGCGGGTGTTAAAGAATTAGCCATCTGTGTTCCTGCTCCGAAAGGAGAAATAAACCCTTATGTCATGGCAGCAATTAAACTGCTTGGTATGAGGGAGGTTTACCGTATCGGTGGAGCCCAGGCGATTGGAGTAATGGCGTATGGTACA
>JAOUJR010000146.1 GCA_029883145.1 Nitrospirota bacterium | reverse complement strand
AGTTATGAAGAAATATATCTTAGGAGTAAGCGTCTTCATTCTTGCGTTTATTGTGATAGGTATATACACAGGTAACATTCATGAGAATGGAGCAACAGAACTCAAACCAGTAGAAATCAAGGAGTACCAGGGCAATAAGCTATCCTCAATAGAAGATTTCAGAGAAAATTCCATAAAGGGTCCACAGCATATAGACAAAAAAAATTACAGGCTTGTGATAGCCGGACTTGTAAACAATCCCAAAGAGTACACCTATGATGAGATAATCAAACGTCAAAATTACAAAAAGGTCGTTACACTGCACTGTGTAGAAGGCTGGAGCGTGAATATTCTCTGGGAGGGTATTCTTGTAAAAGATTTAATAAAAGAAGCAGGAGCTGACCCAAAAGCAAAAATAATAATATTTCATGCGTATGATGGCTATTCCACATCTTTCCCTATAAACTACATAATGGAAAACGATATACTAATGGCTCATAAGATGAATGGCTTACCTCTCCCACCGGAAAGAGGTTTCCCTTTTCAGCTTGTCGCAGAGAGTAAATGGGGATATAAGTGGATAAAATGGATAACAAAATTTGAACTCTCAGACAATGAAAACTATAGAGGTTATTGGGAGAGAAGAGGATATTCTAATGACGGCAGTTTAAACAGATTTTTCTTAGAATCATATTGAATTATAAATATTTTTATCTGCATCAATTTGTTTAAAAGACAACGACCATGAAAAACAGAGCGAAAATAACCAGTGACTAAAAAACATCCTGGTACTAAAAACTTACTCGAGAGGGATGACAGTGTTCTCATTGTGATTGATGTCCAGGACAGACTGATGCCTGTTATCTCAAATCGGGAAAAAATAATTCACAATATAGTCCGTCTCCTTAAGTTTTCAAAAATCATCGGGCTTCCAGTAATTCTTACAGAGCAGGAAAAACTTGGTTCTACCGTTTCAGAAATCAAGAAAGAGATCCCGGATGTAACCCCTATAACAAAGTCTGCTTTTAGTTGTTTTTTTTGCAATGAATTCATAGAACAGATACGCCAGATTGGGAAGAAAAGGTTAATTCTCACCGGTGTTGAAACCCATGTCTGCATAGCACAGACGGCTTTGCTCGCATTGCCTCATTTTGTCGTTCATATAGTAAGTGATGCGGTTTCTTCTCGAACTTTTGAAAATTTTACTATCGGTATAGAGAGGATGCGTCAAAGTGGTGCGATAATTACTTCCACTGAGATGACAATATTTGAGTTGCTCAAGAAGGCTGGAACTGATGAATTCAGGGCTGCGCTGCAACTGGTTAAATAAAGCCTTACCTATATGCATGTCTTCTTTTGGAAATAGTACTTTATTATAAAATAACTTTTTAAACTAAAATCTTCTTGACAAGTGTGTATGTCCTTAATATAATTAAGAAAATCTTTAGCGGGGTGCTTATGACAAAGGCAAATTTAGTAGATACTATCTTTGAGAAAATCGGGCTTTCAAAAAAGGAGGCTCAGGAGATAATTGAAACTCTGTTCGATACGATGAAACAGGCATTTGTAGAAGGCGAATCAGTGAAGATTTCCAGCTTTGGTACATTCAATGTGAGAAAAAAGACATCACGGAAGGGCCGTAACCCCAAGACAGGTGAGGACTTTGAGATAACTCCAAGGAAAGTAATCACATTCAGAGCGAGCAACCAATTAAAATCTGCTATAGAGAAACAAGATGCATAAATCTGCTCCTGAAAGTGCAAAACCATACAGACCTCTTCCGGATAAGCTCTTCTATAAAATAGGAGAGGTGAGCCAGATCGTCGGTGTTGAGCCCTATGTCCTCAGGTATTGGGAATCTGAGTTTCCCTTCCTGAAACCGAGGAAAAGCAGATCAGGTCAACGGGTTTATGTGAAGAAAACTATTGAGCTCATTCTTGAGGTAAAGAAGCTTTTATACGAAGAAAGATACACAATAGAAGGGGTAAGAAAGAGACTTGGCGGTGGAACTATCCAACTCGTTGAACCTGCCTCTGAGCCTGAGGTTCAGACATCAGAAGTCAAAAAGCACTTAAGATCAATTGAGCACGTCAAAAAAAGACTCAAAGAGATTCTCTCTCAACTTCAGTAAAAATCGGGGCGTAGCGCAGTCTGGTAGCGCACTCGCTTGGGGTGTGAGTGGTCGGCAGTTCAAATCTGCTCGCCCCGACCAGAATCAAAAAACAGTAATCGGTAATCAGTGATTAGACTCATAACTAAAAATTAAAAACCTGCTACTTTTTAAAATGAAATGGCACACTTGACGCAAAAACCCCTTTTTTGAACAGGAGTATCCCTTTTATAAACAGAGCAGTCTGGTTGTGCAGGAAGTGATGCCACCATCTTGACGGGACAAATTCAGGGAGAACAACTGTCACGATTCCATCTTTATACCTTTTCTTTACCTCTTCAATATAGTCAATCAATGGCTCTGTTATCGAGCGGTATGGCGATTCAAGAATGATCAGAGATACCCCCATGCCATATTTCCCCCACTTTGCCTTGATTTTCTCGGTTTCCACAGGGTCTAAGCATACATAGACAGCATCCACATCCTTAGAAAGTGACTTCGCATATTTGAGTGCTCCAAGTACAGCCTTATGCACACCTGATATAGGGACAACAACAGAATGGTGTTTATATTCCTCAAGTGCCATACCATTTAATGAAAGCTGCTCTGCTGCATACTCATAATGCCTGTGTATCTTCTTTGCGAGATAGACAATACCTGGTATTGCTATTATCACAATCCATGCTCCATGAAAAAATTTTGTGAAACCAATAATTATGACGACGATACATGTAGTGACTGCACCTGCGCCATTGATTATAATACTCTTTTTCCATCCAACGTCTTTACTTTTAATCCAATGCTTGACCATGCCTGCCTGAGAGAGTGTAAAGGCTAAAAATACACCTACTGCATAAAGTGGAATAAGTGCATGAGTTTTACCTTGAAATAAGATAATGAGTAAAGATGATATTGTCGCAAGGATAATTATCCCATTGGAAAAAACAAGCCTGTCACCAAGGTTACTCAACTGGCGCGGCATATATCTGTCCTTTGCTATAAAAGATGCAAGTCTCGGGAACCCTGCAAAACTTGTATTTGCAGCGAGGATAAGGATTAAAGAGGTCGAAAACTGTACTATATAATAAAAAACTCCTTTCCCGGTAACCGTAGCTGCAAGCTGGGAAAGGACCGTTTCTTCTTCTCGTGGTAGGATTGCAAGGTGGTGAGATAAAAAGGTAATTCCCGCGAAGAATGTCGCTAAGATGATAGCAAGCCATATCATGGTAATACCGGCATTTCTTGCTTCAGGTGGTTTAAATGCCTGAACACCATTGGCAACAGCTTCAATACCAGTAAGCGCGGCACACCCTGATGAGAAAGCTCTGAGTATAATAAACAGGGCAATAAAATCACCCGTAGGCCTTATATCCGGAACATGATGGGGTTGTGGTTTAAAAAAATATCCTATTATCCCGGTGGATAATAATATAATGAGGCTCCCGACAAAGGCATATGTAGGGAAAGAGAATACTGCCCCCGATTCTCTTACACCTCTTAAATTGGCTATTGAAATGAGAATGATTGTAATAATGCATATAAGGACCCTGTGTTCATATAAATAGGGGAATGCCGAGGTAAGAGCGGCAATCCCTGCGGTGACACTGACCGCAACTGTCATCACATAGTCAATGAGAAGCGCAGCACCGGCAACAAGACCTGCGTTTATTCCGAGGTTTTCTTTTGCTACAATGTAGGCTCCACCACCGGTTGGATATGCGTGGATAATCTGATAATATGATGTGGCAACTATTACAATAAGAACTGCGATAGCCATACCAACAGGGACGGTATAGCTCAGGAGCAAACTTCCGGCTATAATAAGTGCGAGAATTATCTCTTCTGTTGCATATGCCACAGAAGAAAGTGCATCAGATGAGAATATGGCAAGGCCCGTTAGTTTTGTGAGTCTCTCGCGTTTTTCTTTGATTGTTTCAATAGGCTGGCCGATGAGAAATCTCTTGATAGACATATTTCCTCCTCAGAGGGCAGCAGGAGGGAAATAAAAAGACCGCCGGGCAGCGGTCTTATTTTCGATCCTTTGCCCTTCCAAATGCCTGCGAGGTTAGCTGTCGGGCTCGGGCTTGGAAGTGCCCTATTCCCGGGAAATTCCGGGAAATACGCCCCAAATACTGGTTCCCCCGCATCCCTTTTTATCGGGATTTAGGCTACAATTGAACGATATACCCTTTAAAATATTTTGTCAAGTCTTTATACTTAAAGAGCACTTTTCATATGATGACTACCATTTATACTCTTTTAGATTGGCTCGTAAAAACTATTGGAACGATGGGTTATCCAGGTATTATGTTCTTGATGTTTATTGAGAGCACCTTTATTCCGCTTCCTTCTGAACTCGTCATACCCCCTGCAGGATATCTTATCTCACAAAACCAGATGAGCTGGTTAGGAGTAATACTGTCTGGCACAATCGGCAGTGTATTGGGTGCACTTTTCAATTATGCCATTGCCGTTCATTTTGGCAGACCATTTATACTCAAATATGGAAAATACTTCGGTATTACCCAGAAACATTTCACAAAAGGAGAGATTTTTTTCCTTAAACACGGAAATATCAGTACATTTACCGGAAGACTTATCTTAGGTGTAAGGCACTATATTTCATTCCCTGCTGGCTTAGCACGGATGAACCTCAAAAAATTCTGTTTTTATACTGCATTCGGTGCGAGCATCTGGGTATGGGTGCTTGCATATATAGGTTATTTTGTGGGTAACAACAAAGAAAAGGTTATGGAAGTAAGTAAACAGTGGAGTCTGTATATCCTCGCAGGTTGTGTACTCCTCATAGGAGCTTATATCATCTGGCATAAAAGGAAACATAGTCAAATAACCAAGCACCAATAACCAAGCACTAAATACGCACTCATTTCAAAATAAATACTAAGTTTGATCATTGTAATTTGGTCATTGGTTATTGTATATAATCACTCATGCGTTTTATTGCAGATTTACATATCCATTCACGGTATTCACGTGCAACGAGCCCGGATATGTCATTAGAGAATCTCTGGAAATGGGCACAAATTAAAGGAATAGCTGT
>JAOUJR010000003.1 GCA_029883145.1 Nitrospirota bacterium | reverse complement strand
TGTTTAATAAAAACGATCACCCTTTAATCTTCCTGGGAAAATAATATCAAAAGCGAGCGTTTTTAAATAAAAATTACCTGTAGAAATCCATATCTTAAAACTTAGCAAGAGAAATGCTAAAGATTAGCTCATTTATATTGCAATATTGAAATAATAATGGTCAAGCTATGAGATATGCCCTCTTTTCAAGGAATTTCGCCAATCGTCATGGGAAAAAATTAAAGCCTCTTACCTGAGACTGCATCAAATACCGTAACTTTCTCTACAGAAAATTTCATAAAAGCCCTGCTTCCTGCTTTCAGGTCTTCATTGACCTTTGCCGTCCCCTTAATTTTTACCCTGCCCCACTGAGCATCGACCCAGTTGAATGAGCCTGCTGGTTCAACTAATGAGACGGAGACTTCTACGCTGTCACCGGATGGCTCAACAGAAATGGAAACATCCTCCGGTCTTATTCCCATTATGACCCCTTTTTTAGGCATATCCTCCATTATGGGAGAAAAGATTAACCCGTTACAGTTTACTTCTACAGGCCGAAGATTCTGTAGTGAGCATGTGAGAAAGTTCATGGGAGGACTTCCTATGAAGCCCCCCACGAAGATATTTGCCGGTTTCAAATAGACGTCAAGGGGTTTTCCGCTTTGCTGTATCTCGCCCTGTAAAAGCACCGCTATTTTATCTGAAAGGCTCATCGCTTCACCCTGATCATGAGTGACATAGATTGTAGTGATTTTTAAATCCTGGTGAATCCTTTTCAATTCAGCCCTCATTTCAATCCTGAGCCTTGCATCGAGGTTTGAAAGGGGTTCATCCATAAGAAAAACTTTAGGCTTTCTGATTATCGCCCTTCCAAGAGCAACTCTCTGCCTCTGGCCGCCGGAAAGTTCTTTCGGCTTCCTCTGCTGAAATTCTTCAAGACCAAGTATACCGACTATTCTTTTAACTTCCCTGTCCACTATTTTCGCGTCTAATTTCTTCATTTTCAGAGGAAACGCAATGTTTTCATATACTGTCATGTGGGGATAGAGGGCATAAGTCTGAAATACCATTGCTACATCCCGGTCCTTTGGGGAAAGCTCATTTACCAAGATATTATCAAAATATATCCTGCCCCCGGTGAGTGGTTCGAGCCCGGCGACCATATTGAGAATTGTTGATTTACCGCAACCGCTTGGCCCCACAAAAGTAAAAAATTCCCCATCCTCTATTGTCAGGTCGAGTTCTCTAATTACCATGACATCCTTGAAGCTCTTTTTGACCTTCTCGAATTTTACCTCTGCCATCTTTAACTCTTTATTGCTCCGGCAGTAAGCCCCTCTATAATCCTCCTCTGAAATACAAATACAAGAATTACCAAGGGAACTGTTACTGTAACTGAAGCTGCGGCTATATCTCCCCATGGTATTTCATGGATCCCCTGAAACAGTGCAATTGCAACAGGTATGGTTCTTGAATTTGGTGTAGAGGTAAAGGTCAGGGCAAAAAGAAATTCATTCCATGAAAAGATAAACACCAGTATCGCAGTGGTAAATATTCCAGGTCCTGAAAGGGGCAAGATTATTTTCTGAAACGCCTGAAAGGGGCTGCAGCCGTCAATCCGTGCTGCCAGATATATCTCATCAGGTATTTCCTTGAAGAAATTCGTGAGGATCCATATAGAAAGAGGAAGTGAAAAGGTTGTATAAGTGATGATAAGTGCCCACCACGTATCCCTCAGTCCCAGAGAACGGATGATGATGTAGAGGGGGCTTACCGTTGCTATAGGCGGAAACATCGAAACGGATAATACAAATCCGAGGATTATCGCCTTGTACCGCACCTTCAGCTTTGTGAGTCCGAAGGCACAGAGAGAGCCCACAATGAGCGAAAAAATGGTCGTCGATGCGGCAACAATCGTACTGTTCAGAATAATCCTTGAAAATGGATACCCTTTGAAGATAGAGATATAATGAGCAACGGTCGGTTTTTCAGGCAAGATCGGTGGTATCCTCGTTAACTCATAGTCTGGTTTTAAGCTTGTTATGAATTGCCACAAAAGTGGGCAGAGACAGTACAGGATCGCTATGATGAGTAACAGATAAAAACTTATCCGTTTCGTCATTTAATCCCTCTGCTCAAAAGCTTTATATAAAAAATACTTATGGATCCTATGCAGAGAAAAACAACCACAGAGAGTGTGGAACCGTAACCGAATTGGAGCGTCTGGAAAAGAACTTTATAGGCATATATTGACAGGGTCTCTGTTGTGTTTGCGGGTCCCCCTCCTGTAAGCACATAAACAGCATCAAAGACTCTGAAAGCATCAAGGGTTCTAAAGAGAAGAACAACAAGGATAACCGGCTTCAGGAGGGGTAAAGTAATTCTTTTGAACGTAGTCCAACTCCCGGCTCCATCCACCTTAGCTGCCTGATAAAGTTCGTGGGGTATAACCTGAAGACCTGCCATGAGAAGAATCGCAACAAAGGGCGTTGTCTTCCATACATCCATGAAAATAGCGGCATGTATTGCCCAGAAGGGGCTTCCAAGCCAGTTTATCTTCGATCCGATAATAAAATTTAAGATTCCGAAATCGGTGTTATAGACCCATTCCCACATTCTTGCAGATACCACGGTAGGGATTGCCCAGGGTACAAGAATAACCGCCCTTGTCAGACCCCTTAGCCTGAAGGGCCTGTTGAGGAGTACCGCAATAGAAAGACCAAGGAATAATTCCAGAGAAACAGATGCCACTGTAAAATAAGCGGTATTTTTTAATGCGTTCCAGAACCTGTCATCTCTGAAAAGGAAGAGATAATTTTCGAACCCAACAAATCTTGATATATCAAAGATCAGGAGTCTTCTTTGAAGACTCAGATAAAAAACATACAGGACAGGATAAATCGTAACGCAGGATAACATAATCAGAGCGGGTATAATGAACTTATCCCCTTTTTCTCTGCTATTCATTTCTCCACCTGAAAAATATGCTCTATCTGTCTCTGGGCAGAATTCAACGCCTCCTCCGGTGTCTTTATGCCGGAAAGTGAGGCACTGAATTCAGGCTGTATCACCTGAGTTATCATCATGTAGTAAGGCGTTACGGGTCGTGACCTTACCTTCATGAAGATGTCATGGAGCTGGATTAAAAAAGGTTGTACCCTTATCAAATCTTTATCAAAATATAGGGATTTTCTTGATGGCTTATAACCGACAGTGAGTGCAAGAGCCTTTTGGACCTCCGGTGATGTAAGAAACCTGATTAGTCTTTCTGCCTCTTCAGGATGCCTTGAATTGTTATTGATACCGAGCTGCCATCCACCCAAGGTGGAAGCTGATTCTTTCCCGGGAAAAGACGGGAGCGCGGAAACCCCTACTTTCCCCTTTATGGCTGATCCCTCTCTCTCAAAGATGTTCAATGCGTAAGGCCAATTTCTCATAAAAACAGCCTTTCCATTTCCGAAAATATGTCTTGTTGGCTCCTCTATGGCGGTTATTACAAGTGGAGGCGTAACTCTGTATTTCACGATGAGGTCTCTCATAAACTGGAGTGCAGAGATATTTTCGGAACTGTTCAAAACCAGTTTTTCCTCTTCTAAGATGTCCCCGCCATTGCTCCAGAAATATTCGAGGACATTACAGACCAGACCTTCATATTGCTTCCCCTGCCAGATAAAGCCATACATATCGGGCTCCCGCATGATGATAGATTGGGCGATTGTTACAAGTTCCTGCCATATCTTCGGTGGTGGAAAGCCATATTTCCGTAGTAGGTCTTTCCTGTAATAGAGAACACCCGCATCAATATACCATGGTACCGCATACACTCTCCCCCTGTATGTAACCGCCTGCATCGGACCTGGGAAAAAGTCACTCCTTTCAACATCAGTCAAGAGATGGCTTAAATCTTTTATCCATCTGGCTCGAGCAAATTCAGGAACCCAGATGACATCCATACTTAAGACATCGAACTCAGGACTTTTACCCTCGAGGTTTAAGACATAGAATTGATGTTGTTCGTCTGTCGATGCGGGGAGTACCTCATCTTTAACCTTTATGCCTGGATTTTCTATCTCAAATCTATCTATTATCTGCCTGAAAAGTTCAGGGTCCCCTGCTATCTTCCCATGCTTGAAGACCAAGGTTATAGTGCTTCTGCCCCCTGAATTGTCTCCTTTTTGAGAACAGCTGAGGACTAAAAAAAATAAAAAAAGAAAAAGAAACTTTGCTACTAATTTATAAAACATTATTAAGCTATTTTTTCAACCTTGAGAAGGTTTATTGCTCCGATAACTCCTGCAGCACCATATTATAATTCCAGAATGCTCTTGCCCTTATTTTCTAAGGCGTACCAGATGGATAGATAGTCTCTCACCTGCCTTGTGATGAGAAAATTCTTTCTTACATGTTCTTTGGCTTCATCTCCCATCTTTTTTGCCATCTCCGGATTATTGAGAAGCTGCCTTATTCTGAATGCGGCACCCTCTACAGAATGAACAAGGAAACCCGTAACACCATGGATAATCTGAAGTGGGATTCCTCCTACCGCACCGCCTATTACTGGTTTTCCTTTCCACATTGACTCAGATACGGTGAGACCAAAGCCCTCTTTCAAAGATTTTTGTAAAATTATGGTTGCTATTCTCTGTAGAGCATTTATATCTTTATCACTGAAAGTAGGTAACAGAAGAATGTATATATCAGGGTCATTGGCTGCATACTCTTTTACCTCGTTTAAAACTATTTCTCCTTCTGGATCATCGGTAGCAGGACTTCCTGCAAGGATGAGAATACAATCATTGTATTTATTGACAATTCTAAAAGCTTTTATAACCCCGATAGGGTCTTTAAATCTATCAAATCTCGATACCTGGAGTACAATGGGTCTATCCGTTGGAATCTGGAATTTACTTAGTGTTTCAGTTATCTCTTCATCGGTTAACTCCCTGTTCTTATCACTCACTGGGTCTATGGACGGCGAAACAATGAACTCATCAATAGCCATTGCCTTTGCAAATTTCGCTACAGAAAAAATAGTGGCGTCATATTTTTCGCAATACTGCATGAGATAATCACAAACCTCGTTTTGAGGATTTGACACATCAATATGGCATCGCCACATCCATAACCCGGTTTTTTTAAAAGTAATGAGAGGCGCTGGTTGAGGGTCGTGGATCAATACAGCGTCTGCTTCAAGATTGAGTTTTTCAGCGTTTTTCCTGTTCACTTCGTAATGATATTGCCACATCTTTTTAGTAATTTCCTCCGGATTTCCCTGAAGAGCATTGTGAATTTTCTTCGTTATGTCAAAAAATATTGAATCTCCTTCAATGACTTCCCATCTTGCATCAATTCCGAGTTCCCTGAGTATTGGTATCATTCTCTGTAATATCTCAGCCACTCCACCACCTTCACGGGTTGAATTGATATGGAGAAAAGACCTTTTATTCAGCTTTGCAGCAAACATCTGGAGAAGCAATAAATCACTTTTGGGCGATATTCCTAAATACTGGTTAAACATCGATCAATAACCTCCATATCCTTCCTTACTTCTTCTTCAACCGCTTCTGTTATGTGTTCTCTTATACCTTCCAGGTTATGCATGAATGGATCTATAGCCCTTATCCTTTCTGCCAGCTCTCTCTTCCCAAAGGCATCCTCAATCCACCTTGAAAAGTCATCTATTCCGCCACCAAGACGTATCCTCGCCTCATAGAAATGATAATAGACAGAGCCAGTTTCGACATACTTTATTGCCGTAAGAAACTCAGCAAGATTTTTTGCCCTTATTCCCACAGGAAATATGAGTGTCATAGTCTCATTGAAGCAAAATTCATCTCCAGGCATTGCCTCCCTTGGCTCAGGGAAACTCTTTAGATAGACATCTATTACAGCCAGTAGTTGATTTCTCAAATCATTAATCTCCTTAAAATCATAGGGGTCTATGTTTGAAAGGTGCTCTGACAGTGCCCTTTCTTCAAGGCTCTCACCTGCCCAATGGGCAAAATCATTAGTGTATTCAAGGACATGTCCTTTTATAAAATATTGATAGGTGTGATGGAATATGCATTCGTCACTTACTACCTCTATTACATCTCTAAGTTCTCGCAGATTTTTAGCCTTTTTTCCTGTGGATTTAAGAATGCTTATGCACTGTTTAAATTCAAACGGCTCGATTATTTCTGCCATTCTTTTTCCTCCCTGAGATAAACCGTTCGATGCGGAAATGGTATCTCTATCCCTTCCTCTTTAAATCTCTTGAATATCCTTTTTCTTAATTCATGCTGTGCAAGATATTGATCAACAAAGTCTTGAACCTGACATATAAGAGTGAAGTCAAGGGAACTGTCTCCGAAGCCAGGTATAAACCTCACAAACGGCTCGGGATCGCCGAGCAATCCTGGAATTTCACCAACCGCCTTTTTTGTCTCTTCAACGAGTATCCTTTCAACCTTTTCCGGATCAGAGGAATAACTCACTCCAATTGAAATCAGAAGAGACATCCTTTTCTCCGGCAAATAGTAATTTATAAGAGTGCTCTGTGCGACTTTGCTATTAGGAATCACAACCATGTTATTGGGCAGCATTCTTACTCTTGTCGTTCTCCATGTAATGTCCTCAACATAGCCTTCCTGCCCTGTTTCAAGTTTTATAAAATCTCCAACCCTAATGGATTTTTCCATAAGGATATGGATCCCAGCAAACAAGTTTGCAAGGGTATCCTGAAGTGCAAGGGCAACTGCAAGACCTCCAACACCCAGTGCGGTAATAAGAGGGGTTATTGAAATGCCAAGGACACTAAGCACAATCAACAACCCTATAATGAAGATTGTCCCCTTCAATATCCCATATGCAAGGCCTGTTGTAGGAATAGGAAGGTCTGATTTCTGTATGTAATTTTTAAATAGTTTTCCTGATAGGTTTGCTGTAGCAACAGTAATGGAAAGTATTACAATTACATGAATGGTCTTGCTTAAATAAAATACATATCTCTCCGGGAACTCTGAGATAGCAACTCCGACATAGAGGCCAAGAGCAATACACCAGTACATAGAGGGTGTTTTAAATGCCTTGATTATTATATCGTCAATCCTTGTCTCTGTCTTTTTTGCCCACCTGTGAAGGAGTCTAAAGACAACACCCCGTATTATGAATAGTGTAGAAAAGGATATGAGGGCCACAATTGCAGGGATGAGTATCCTTTTTACATTAATGTCCATCTTTTCCTCCCAAAAACATCACTAAAAATTGGGTTTTAGGAAATTTATTGGAGCCTACTATTTTTGTTTTCTCCTGCAAAAGCAAAAACTGGAGGTATAATTAAAGCGAGTTGCGCATTCATCTCACTTTTTAATCTTATAAATCTCGCTATCAATGGTTTGGGAATCGAAGTCCCTCTTGTCATTTTTACAGCAAGTGGATTAACCGCTTTATTATTAATCCTTATTTCATAATGTAAATGTGGCCCTGTTGAAAGTCCTGTTGTACCTACATAGCCAATAATCTGACCTTGGGTAACTTTAATTCCCTTTGTAATGCCCTTCTCAATTTTCGATAAATGTCCATAATATGTTTTATAGTTATTAGGGTGCTTTATCACTACAAGCTTGCCATACTGCCCTTTGTATCCTGCAAAAGTGACCGTCCCATCACCTATAGCTGAAACGGGCGCACCTGAAGGCGCAGCATAATCAAGCCCATGATGTGGTCGATAAATCTTCAATATTGGATGAAGTCTTTTACCAGTAAACCCTGAACTTATTCTTCTGAAATTCAGGGGTGCTTTTAAAAACGCCTTCTTAAGCAATTTCCCTTCTGCATCATAGTAATCAACTTTTCCATCATATTCAAATCTATACGCATAGTAAATCTCGCCATTATTTAAAAATTCTGCAGAGAGTATTTCTCCATATTTTTTAAATTCTCCATCCAGATAAAAACCTTCAACAACAATTTTAAATGTGTCACCATTCCTAAGGTCTGTTGTGAAATCTATATCCCATGCAAATATATCAGATAGCTGAAGTGCTAACATCAGGTTTTCTTTGCCTTCACCCATAGACAAGATGAGATTATCTTTTATTGTTCCTCCAATATGCTTAATTCTTCTTTCATACTCTACATCTTTCTTTTCTGCACAAAACCCTGATTCATTGCGTTTGATGTTTAAAATTGAATCTTCATTTATCCAATATGTGAAAGAATTTATCTTATTATTCTCGTCTACTATGATTTTATAAGGACGACCAGGATATAATTCCCTTAACTTATGGATATTGGCTGATGCTTCTTTTAAATAAAAAAGCTCTTTTATATCAAGACTATATCTTTTAAAAATATCAAAAAGTGTCTCCCCTCTTGTAATGGTACCACATATCTCTCGATAATCCTTGTCAGGGCATGGAGACTGTTCTGGTTTATCAGTAATGATTAAATTTGTTCTTATTATCAAAAATGCTATTCCCAGTAAAATGACCGCCATAACAGCCTTTCTCATCCATCCTCCTTTCATACACTATAAAAAAGGATACTTTTACTATTTCCTCCTTCACCTTTAATCGCTATGTTTTATAACAAATTTATATCGCCTATAAACCCTTCATACCTTTCTTAATAATTTGCTCATTTCATGCCACAGAAGATCAATTTTGTTGATCGCGGCTGGTAAATCAGTATCTATCTCTGCCTTTGCCCTTTTGAGGGATACTTGAAGTTCTTTGATGGCCTTCTTGTTTTCATCAGAAGCAGTAACTGCTGCCTTTGAAAATAGCTCATCAACAAGGCCAAGCTCAGACCTTGCAGTTCCGACATTTTTAGCCACAAGCTCCACCCTTGCCTTTAGGATATGTCCTCTGATACTTGCCATTGTAGCATCAAACATAATCTTCTGTAATTTAGTCTCA
This sequence comes from Nitrospirota bacterium, assembly GCA_029883145.1. Taxonomy (GTDB): domain Bacteria; phylum Nitrospirota; class Thermodesulfovibrionia; order Thermodesulfovibrionales; family SM23-35; genus VGWZ01. The sequence continues at coordinate 10,759 of JAOUJR010000003.1, read as the reverse complement.
ATCTCCTTATTCAAATTATCAATGGCTTCGGCCTGTTTCTTTAAGGCTTCTTCCGTTGCCGCCTTTTGCCTTTCTATTGCTTCAGACTGTCTCTTCAGAGATTCTTCTGTTGCTTCTCCCTGCTTCTTTATTGCCTCATCAGTCTGAGACATGCCCTTCTTAAAAGAATCCCCAAGGGAGTTTACCTTATGATAAATAGCATTTACAGTTTTGATGACCTTCTGGACATCGGCATCAGACTGTAATGGGGCAGCCTTTGTTTCTTCCTCCATTTTTTGAAGTCTTTGCTTCAAATCTTGAACATCGGATTTAAGCCCTGCGGTTTCTTTTTCTATCAAAATTGGAAGACCAAAGTAACCTGCACCTAAAACAATCGCAACTAAAAGTACCACAATTAGTATAGTCTTCATTTTATCCCTCCGTTAGCCGTCTCAAATATATTATTTTCTCTTTGACTTCCCTGTATTTTTTATAGCTATTTTCCTTGATATTGTTTTTGGCTTTCCTTCAAGTTTCGTTATCTGAGACTCAAGCTTTTTGACTCGGGTTACAATTGCTTGCACTTTTTTATCGAGCATAGGATTTTTGAGCTTTGTACTCAGGTCATAGACCTTTCCTCCAAGCTCTGTTATCTCTTTCTGAACTCTTGACTTGAGTTCAAAAATCTTATACTGTTTTTTTCCTTCTTCAGTAAGTTCTTCTGCCTTTTCTCTCACATATGTTGCGCCTTCTTTCACTGCCTCGATACCTTCTTTAATTCCTCTCTGTAAATCTCTTTTTACTTTTTCCCAAAAATTCATTGTTTTCCTCCTTTTGTTGATTTTTCATTTATTATCCTCTTCTACTGCCTCTTTTATCATATTAAGTATATCAGGAATTGCCGATGTCACCCTGTCCCAGCTCGCAATCAAGGGCACGCCGAGCGGGTCATCAGTTATCATTTCTGCTGCCTGTTTTATCCCATTGGTAAATGTCTCGACTGCAAGACTTTCCTCATGCCGATCAAAGAAAAGACTGTTGACAGCAGCATCGTCATCATATCGCTTGAGCATATCCTGTGCTGTTCTCACATATGTTGCGACAAGTGTTTTAAAAAGCCCTTCTGAAAAAACTATTCCTTCTGATGCAAGCGTCCTGAATATTGATTTACATATATCAACACACATTTTATGGAGACCTTTTGTTGCGTCTTCAGGAGAAAGTTCCTGATGTTTATGCTCATAATTCTCTGCAATATCAACCTGACAGACCCTCCTTGGAGAGGTATTCCTATAGACCTCTGCAAGTACTCCTACCTCAAGACCCCAATCACCAGGAATTCTATTTACCCTTGCAAGATCTACATCCATAGAAAACTCACCTGCCAGCGGATACCTGAAGCTGTCAAAAAATACGAGGATGGGTAAATATCCAAAAATCTTCTGGAGCGACCTAATAAGTGGTGTTACAAGGAGCCTTGTCATCCTTCCATGAAGTCTATCAGTTACCCTGCTATAAAAGCCTTTGCAGAAGTCATAATCGAGATTTGGATTTGTTACAGGATAGCATAACCTCGCAAGCATATCCCTGCTATACGTGAGTATATCACAATCATGGAGTGCAATCTCATGAAAAACTTGCTGAGAAAGAATATACCCGTAAGCCATCCATGCTGAACGCCCCTTTCCTGGCTCTCCGATCGGGAGATCAGCTTCTTCTATTGACTTATATATTTCACTTATACGCGGTCCTGTATTCCATATAATTCTTGTTTTCTGTGGGAGAACAGAGAAAAACTCCCTTGCGCGTTTAAATTCTTCTTCTGAGGCAGGGCCAAGGGTCACAACAATTCCTTTGATATACTTCACTTCTTTTAATTCTCTCGCAATTCCCTTCAGTGCATCTCCTTCAAGCTCGCTATAAAGAGATGGTAATACAAGAGCAATTGGCCTGTCCTGAGCATACCATGAAAGCTCTGCTTCGATCTTTTCAAGATTAATCATTCCGAGTTTGTGAAAGGTTGCTACAACACCTGTCTGATAAAAATCTGCCATTTAAACACCTCCTGCAAAAGGCTCGTGCAGGGCGGGAAAAGTCAACGCCCACTAAAAGTATATAAGCTAAAAATCAGTTGGTCAAGAAAAATAGTTCAGCTTTTACTATAATGTGAGTTATGGAGAATAAAACTGGAAGGTTATCCATTGAAATATTCTATGCCTCATTGAATGAGGTTAATCCTTATAACATGGTAAAGTCTTATACAGACACAATTCGTTCAATTTATCAGGACAATACATTTAACAGACTTCTTGTAATAGGATTCGGCAAAGCAGCTTGTTATATGGCAAAGGCTATGGAAGAGCAGTTTAAAAATGTTATTGCTGCAGGAATCGTGATTACAAAACATAGTCACTGTCCTTCTCAATATAGACCCGACAAAATAAAAGTCCTTGAAGCCGGCCATCCTGTGCCGGACGAAAAAGGATTACAAGCCACAGAGGAGATAGTAAAACTCGTGAGCTGTATCGATGAGAAGACATTGATTGTTTGTCTCATCTCAGGCGGTGGTTCCGCTCTTCTTGTCTCTCCTTATAAAGGCATCACTCTTAGTGAGAAGCAAAAGATCACTGAGCTGCTTCTTAAAGCAGGTGCAACTATTGATGAGCTTAATGCAGTGAGAAAACATATTTCGAAGGTAAAGGGAGGAAGACTTGCTGAATTTGCCTATCCTGCAAAGATAATTTCTTTAATCATTTCGGACGTCATTGGTGACAGGTTTGATGTTATTGCATCAGGACCCACATCCCCTGACACAACTACATATAATAAGGCATTAAGTATTTTAGAAAAATATGGATTGATAGAGAAGGTTCCACAATCAATTTTAAGTGTCCTGCATAAAGGTACAAATGGTTCAATCCCGGAAACACCAAAAGAAGGGAACAGAATCTTTGAAAAGGTCGAAAATATAATTATAGGGAATAACAAAAAGGCACTAAATGCAGCAGTAGAAAAAGCAAGGGAACTCGGTCTTGATGCAGAAATTATTTCAACGGAAATTTCTGGTGAGGCAAAGGAAGTTGGCAAATGGCTTGCAAAAAAGGCAATAGAGACCCGTAATGAGTTAAGCGTGAAGCGTAACAAGAAGATTTGTTTAATCTCTGGTGGTGAGACAACTGTCACCGTAAGAAGTAACGGCAAGGGCGGTAGAAATATGGAACTTGCCTTATCGTTTGCTATGGAGATTGAAGGTATTGATGGAATTACACTCCTTTCTGCCGGTACAGATGGAACAGATGGTCCAACAGATGCCGCTGGAGCCATCGTGAACGGAAACACCGTTTCAAAAGCAAAATCTATCGGACTTAATCCTGAGGAATATTTAGAAAATAATGATTCTTATACTTTCTTTAAGAAAATTGATGAACTTTTCGTTACAGGACCAACAGGAACGAATGTAATGGATATTCAGATAGCGGCAATAGAATGAAAAAGCCCATCATTTTCACAGACCTTGATGGAACCCTTTTAGATTATTCCACCTGTTCCTTTGAGCCAGCCTTACCTGCTCTTCAATTGCTTAAAGAAAAGGACATACCCCTTATCATCTGTTCAAGCAAGACGAGAAAAGAGATAGAGTATTATAGAAATAAGCTAAGCAATTCTCATCCATTTATATCTGAAAATGGCGGAGGATTATTTATTCCAAAAGGTTATTTTAAATTTGGACTCCAGAACTCAGAATTTGAGGTTGATGAAGAAAACGACTATCATGTCATTAGACTTGGCACACAATATTCTGAATTAAGAAAAACGATTGAATCTTTACGGAGAGAAGGGTTTGATATTAAAGGCTTCGGTGATATGACCACTGAAGAGGTTGCTGGGATCGCAAACATGAGTGTCGATGAAGCAAGAATGGCAAAAGAGAGGGATTTTGATGAACCTTTTATTATAAAAGACAATGGGAGAGAAACTCAGAGACTTCTTAATTCCATTAAGGCAAAGGGGTTCAATTTTACTCAGGGGAGATTCTTTCATATCCTCGGCAACAGTGATAAAGGTACGGCGGTATCCATTTTAATTAATTTACATAAAAAGAAATTCGGTGAAATTGTAACAATTGCTATTGGTGACAGCCCCAACGACATACCAATGTTTGAAAAGGTTGATTTTCCCATCCTTGTTCAAAAACCAAGTGGGAGTTATGACCCAAGAATAAATGTTCCAAATCTTATCAAGGCAGAAGGTATTGGGCCGGATGGGTGGAATAATGCTGTTATTAAGTCAATACATACATTGCTCTAAACTCTCCTTACCACACATCTTGGATCAGGTGCTTTGATATCGTTATAGATCAATAAACTCACCGCAGGACACCCGCCATGACAGTCTGAAAATACTTCACATCGGGTATTTGTGCAGATATTTTTATCAAATCTTCTGAAAAAATCGAGAATAGGATTGCTCCATATACTTTTGAAATCATCGTTTAATATATTGCCTAGTCTAAATTCGCTGTGCCTGAAAAACAGATAACACGGATATACAGAGCCATCAGGCATGATTGAAAGCTTTATAGTCCCTGCAGGACATCTCACGTGCTGCAGAACTGGGTAGTTTTCGGTGTCAGGGATAAATCCTGAGCAAAACACCCCGTTCACATTATTATATATATCCTTGAGATTATTTAATTCTTTAAGAAATTCATAGAATGGCAGACTGGTTCTTAGGTCATCATCATGTACTGTATCCATAAATAAAAGATAATACTCAATATCTGTTAGTCCAAGATAATGTTGAGCTGATTCCGGGATAATTCGCTTATTTGAACATATACTTTTTAATATTGGTTTATACATAGTGATATATTCATGAAGCTCTTCAGTTATTACATCAGCGTTGAGGGAAACTCCAATTTTTATCAGTTCTCCATTATATTTCTTTGACAGTTTCTCCAATAGAGGAATATTAGAGCCGTTTGTACTTATTGTGGTTTTCAGTTTATTGGTATAAAGGATATCTGTTATCTGGCTGAATCCAGAATGAAGCGTTGGCTCTCCTCCGAGCATATCAATCTCTTCGACTCCACCATCTGAAGCAACAGAGACAATTCTCTCAAAATCTTTTAAATTGACCTCTGTATCTGATGAGATACCTCTGTTGAAACAGAATGTACAATTGAAATTACATTTTAGGGTGGGATAAAACTGAATGTATTGAGGAAAATCAGTGTACAAATAATCATCCAGATAACTTTTTTATTGATCACATTGTACAATATTCACCGTAACTTTGTCATGTCTATTTCAATATATTTCTTCAGTTTTTCTTCAGCCTGCCTGCTCTTCCTCTGAAGCCTTACTGTTTTAAATACTGTCCACTTTTTTAGAGGACGTTGCCAAATCTCAAAAGAAATACCGGGAAACATGAGTATAAGCATAAAGGTTACGCTTAGGGCTATAATATAGCTCAAATTTATTAAAACATTATGTTCCATGTCCCCTCCACTTCATTGATAGTTACTTTATCGATATCAGTTACTTTTACATCCCTTTTTACTGCTGATTTTTCTTTTGCAGCATCATATTCTCTTGCTTCTAAAAAGGTTATAATGACCGTAATATCTTCCAATTTTTTCATTAATTTTTCCATTTCTACTGAAACTAAAAAGCAATATACATACCAGTAGCATAACCGATTGAATTATATTGATATTTTATTTAATATCGGTGTGTGATGCAATTTTAAAATGCACTTGTTTTTTTGAATAAGGAGATATTTTAGTGGAAAAACATTAACCTTATTGATATTAGGTTAACGGTATGTGGTGCAATTTATAAATGCATTCTCTTTGATAGCAAACCAATTAAAGAAAGAATAAACCGGTGAGGCTTATTGTGTTCTTGAACATGTTAAATAAAAGGAAGGATTATTATGGTGCAATTTATATATGCACTTAGAAGGGGACGAAGCGAACCTCTATACTAATGGAATAGCGGTGTTATTTTAAGGTCTTTTATCTTTTTCTGCAGTTGTTGGCGGTATATACCGAGTTTTAGAGCAGCATGAGATATGTTCCAGTTAGATTCATGTAATGCAGATACTATTGTTTCTTTTTCGGTTGTTAAAATCGCATCCTTCAGCTTTGGTATCATTTTTCTTTTTTGAGGGTTTGCCAGTAAAAATGATGGCAAATCAGAAGGTAATATCTCAGGGCTATTTGCTAATGATATTGCGCGCTCAATAATATTTTCAAGCTCTCTTACATTACCAGGATATGAATAGTTCGTCAGGATATTCATGGCATCGTTGGTGATGCCCTTAATCAATAAATCTTTTCTCTTTGCTGCATGCTTTTCTATAAAGTGTTTTACCAGGAGCGGGATGTCATCTTCCCTCTCCCTTAATGACGGAATGTGGATGTTTATGACATTGAGTCTATAAAAAAGGTCTTCCCTGAAAGCGCCTTTAGACATGGCAATCTTTAAGTCTTTATTTGTTGCTGCAATAACTCTCACATCAACCTTTATATGATGCGTCCCTCCTATCCTCATAATTTCGCCTTCTTGAATAACCCTGAGAACTTTAGTCTGAAATAAAGGAGAGACATCTCCAATCTCATCGAAGAATACCGTACCACCATCTGCCAGCTCAAGAATTCCCTTTTTTGTCTGAATTGCACCTGTAAATGCTCCTTTTTCAAAACCGAAAAGCTCTGATTCGAGTAGGGTATCAGGAATAGCACTGCAATTGATAGTCATAAATGATTTTTCACTTCTTGGACTCCAGCGGTGAATTGCCCTTGCAACAAGCTCCTTTCCTGTGCCGCTTTCTCCTGTAATTAATACATTACTCTCACCCGCTGCTGCTTTTTTTATCAAACCAAAAACCTCTTGCATTGGCATACTTGTCCCTAAAATTTCACCAAAGCCGTACTTGTGTTCAAGTATCTTCTTTTTATATCTGCCAATTACATCATTGAAAGCATCAGTAGTCAATGGTTTTTCTAAATAATCTGCCGCACCAAGTTTCATAGCCTCAACAGCTCTTTTTGTATCAGGTTTTGAAAACGTGACCACAGGCATTTGCTGTCTTAATTCTAAAAGTCTGGTTTGCCAGCCTTCGGTATCAAGGTCAAGAAAAGCTATATCATACCCATTAAGCTCGGTAGAGTTATTTCTCAATGAATTGCCCTTTAGTTTTAAATCTTCTGCATGAAGATCAAAACTGTTTGATTTAAATAATGTATATATCTCTTTTGCTTCATCAGAGACAATCAATACATTCAGCATACATTGTCCTTCAATGGGTCACATTTCCTTTGACATCTTCACAACAAACACTGCACAGTGAGAAAGTATAATTACCCTCTCAGCCACACTTCCCATAAAGAGCCTCTCGAAGCCGGTCTTGCCATGGCTTCCGATGACAATAAGGTCTATATCTTTTTGTTTTGCCGTTTCTACTATAGCTTCATAGGGTCTTCCTGCGAGGACAAGACCTGGGATATTCAACCCTTCCTTTTCAGCGAGCTCTTTCACATGCCTCACATTCTTCTCTGCTTCTTTAAGCTCCTCTTCGGCAATAAGCTCTCTCTGCATTTCTGATTGCACAATATCCAGAGGAACTCCCGTTTCAGAGGGTACAACAGAGGTCACAATGAGATTGGCTCCACTACGTTTTGCAATCTCTATAGCCTGAAGTGCTGCAGCTGTACTGTATCGTGAGCCGTCAGTTGCAATGAGGATATTTTCAATTTTATCTTTTGCACTCAGCGGAACCACAAGGACATTACAGGGGGCATGGCCTATAACTTTGGAGGTTACGCTTCCCATAAATAAACCTGCTATTTTTGAGAGACCCCTTCTCGCCATAATTATAGTTGAAAACTTCCCTTCATCAGCTAACCTGACAATCTCATGGGCCGGATCTCCTTCGAGTACGTGTTTTTCTATCTCAACTCCTATTCCCGATCCCTTCAAAATCTTCTCTCCCTCATCTAAAAAAGGCATAACTTCTTTACTGATAAAGTGGTCCCTAATCTTTTTAAAGACATCGCTCTGTTTCAGATTCTCTGCCCTGAAGTCAATATATGATAGATGACGGCTTGAGTATCTTTCTTGAATGACATGCAGCAAGGTAATACCTGAAATGTTACCGCCCATGTAATCTCTCATATGGCCGGTAAACTGTACCGCCCGCTTCGAACGTTCACTTCCATCCAGTGGAAGTAATATCTTTGTGAACGGACTCTGTATATTCATATTCTTTCTCCTCAGATATTAATAGAATATCAACAACCAGACGTTACAGATAGCTACGCTGATGAGCATATAAACAAAAGCATATTTCATAAAAGCAAAGAATTTTATGTGGTGGCCTGCTGCCTCTGCAATACCCATGGTAACCACATTTGCACTCGCCCCTATAATTGTACCATTTCCACCTAAACATGCCCCTAATGCCAGGGCCCACCAGAGGACATTTGACTCTGCACCTGGAATAACCCTGCTAAGATAGGCCACAATCGGGAGCATCGTTGCTGTAAAGGGTATATTATCCACAAAGGCACTCATGATGGCTGATACCCAGAGAATCAGGCAGACAGCTGCCACCAGATTGCCTTGAGATACATTCATTACCCAATCGGCTATCAAGGCAAGGAGCCCTGTCTCCTCTACAGCACCTACAACGATAAAAAGAAATATAAAAAAAAGAAGGGTTGTCCACTCAATATCCTTTTCAATGAGTTCCAGCATCTTCACTTTTTTTGTAAGGACGCCATAGGTAAAGAGAAGTCCAGCCCCGAACAGTGCCGGTATACTTACCTCCATATGCCAGTATCCATGGGTGATAAAAAAAGAAATTACAAGACCCATGACAAAGAGGCCGTACCCGAGAAGGGTCTTATCAGTAATCTTATACTCCTCCTTCAAAAAGGCAATGAACTTATCAATATCTTCTACCTTAGCCCTGGAATAAGCCTTACCGTAAAAAAACTTGTTATAGATAACGAGGGCGACCATCGCAATGATACAGACCAGCGTCAGATTGGTAACAAACTGCATGAATGTGAGGCCGGTATAAGAGCCTATCATGATATTGGGAGGGTCTCCAATGAGGGTTGTTGCGCCGCCTACATTTGATGCCATAATTCCCGGAATAAGAAGCACGAGAGGTGATATCTTCAAAGACAAAGCTATTTCAATAAGCACAGGAGTATAAAGGAGCATTGTTGTCACGTTGTCGAGAAGTGCCGAGGTGATAGCAATAAAAAATATGGAAATAATGGCGAGTATCGAAACCTTCCCCTTCGCAAGTTTAAAGGACATATAGGCACACCACTGGAATACACCGGTATGTTTGAGGACACCGACAATAATCATCATACCCATGAGGAGAAATATGACGTTCATATCTATGGCATGAATAGCCCTCTCGAAGGAGATGATCTGATAGCCAGGATTGAGTGTTCCAAGGGTGTACGTCAATAAAAGCATAATCGCCGCTCCTATCATAGCAGCTATCGTTCTGTGCAGAAGCTCGAAGGAGATGGCAACATAGGCAAGGAGGAAAACTGCAGTTGCAATATAGAAAGCAGGGCCAAGGATTCGTAACATTTCCGCATTCCTGACTGCATAGAAGCTCTGTCCCTTATTACTTTTCTGCGCAAAGTCTTCCTTATTCAGTTCAAGTACAGTCTTACGATAGCTTGCCTTCGAAATTTCAAGCTGTATGTTTGAGGTATCGATCTGATCCGATGGAAGCTTAAAGGCTATATGATAGATTCCATGGGATGAGGTCTCTGTCTCATCAACCCATTTATTCTCGACCACTATTTTCTGTGGTTGACCGTTTACGAGAACTTTAAGATGGGCGGCTTTAACAGGTTCCTTATGGGAATCTAATATAGTCCCTGAGATAAAGAATGTCTCACCTTCTGATATCCCTTCGGAGGCAGAGGATTGCTGACTTCCAGAAAATAAAGATAATGAAAGCAATATTATTGAACAGAAGATCCAGACAACCGGTTTTTTCATATGTCACTCTCCTAAACTGACCTCTTGTTTCATACCATTTACCACGGCATAACATTCTGAGGGCCAGATGTAATTTCCGTCAGGACTATGGATCTGTATCCCTGTTATCAGAGCATAATCGCTCTTTGTTGTATCCACTACTTTATTCAAAACCCGCTCAAGGTCAGACTGAATAACACCTCTGGTTATTTTGGTAAGCTCAATGAGTTCTGGGATATACCCATACGGTATCTCACTCAACAGTCTCCTTTTCATAAGGCTTTCCTCTATATCTTCTTCGTCTATTGAGATGTGAAGTTTCCCCTCATTGAGCTCTTTTAAAAAAAGACACAGGGCCCCACAGGCACTGGATTCTTCTATCCCCTTCCGTTTGCAAAACCCGGCCCTTCCATTTCCATCAATTGCAGTATGAGGTATGACAAAGTAAACATATCGTTCTCTCCCGTCCAACTTTGGTGCATGATGCATTGCAGCAACGAGTCCTGTTTTACCCGCTGTAAACATCCCTGCAAGGCTCGAAAAATTGAACGCTTCTCCCCATGTATATTTGATAAGGCTTCTCAATGATTGAGAGATTTCGTCCCTGCATACACAGACAGCAGCTATGCTATTCTGATCAGTAAACCCATATTTTTTCATTTCATTATAAGTACTTTTCACAAAATCGACTTCTTTAACGACCTTATCAAAATGTCTTTTCAGAATATCTTCAAATCCCATATTACTCTCCATACATA
>JAOUJR010000002.1 GCA_029883145.1 Nitrospirota bacterium | reverse complement strand
AGAGGTAATATTCGGTAACCCAATAGAGATCGAACATACGGAAACAGATAAACATTTCCAGGAGAGGATAAGCAGGGATATAATGGAAACAATTAAAAACCTAAATAGCGAGGAGCTAAAGGTAAAAAGCAAAATTAAAACGATAATTGTACAAAAGTATTCATAAATCGGTACTAATCTGTCATTGCGAGCCGAAGGCGAAGCAATCTCAAAGTGAGAGGACTGCTTCGTCGTCCCGATTCTATCGTGACTCCTCGCAATGACATTTTGAGAAGCCTTTATAATTCAGGTTAAAATTGTTTATGAAAATACTCGTCGCAAAAAAAGCAGGGTTCTGTTTTGGCGTGAAAAGGGCTATAGATATAGCCTTCAAGATTGCCAAGAAAAAACGTAAGGGTGTATATACCCTCGGACCCATAATCCATAATCCACAGGTTGTAGAAAGGCTCAAGGAAGAGGGCATAATCCCCTTAGAAGACATTAAATCAAAAAAAGATATAAAGGCATTGATAATCAGAACCCACGGCATACCACTTTATCTCTCAAAAAAGATAGCGTCCTTAGGTTGCGATATAATAGATACCACCTGTCCATTTGTAAAAAAAGCCCAGCATTATGCTAAACTCCTTAGAGAAGAAGGTTACCAGGTTGTGATCCTGGGTGAGAAAGACCACCCAGAGGTAAAAGGGCTCATGAGCTTTGCAAGTGGTAATGTCATTGTTGTTGATGGGAAAAGTCCTCTTCCAAAGCTCAAAAGTAAAGTGGGTATTGTTGTCCAGACTACACAGCCTCTGGAGGCATTGAAAAAGGTTCTCTGTGATGCTATAGAATATTCAAAGGAGATAAAAGTATATAATACAATATGCAATTCCACAGCTCTCAGATTAAACGAAACAGAAGAGATGGCCCATAAGGTTAATGTAATGATAGTAGTTGGTGGCAAAAACAGTGCAAACACCACACAGCTTGCAAAGCTGTGCACGTCTCTTTCAGTACCAACCTATCATATAGAGACCTCCTCCGAGATTAATGAGAAGTGGTTCAGGGGAGCAAAAAAAGTTGGTATTACAGCCGGGGCATCAACTCCCAGGTGGATTATAAAAGAAGTTGAAGAAAAAATTAGATATATAGGAGGATAACATTTTAGTGGAACTTAAAGGGAATGAGATGGAAAAGCTTTATGCGGAGACCTTTCATAAAATTGAGGAGGGAGCGATACTGAGGGGAAAGGTATTAGCATTGAAGCAAGATGGCGTCATTGTTGATATCGGATATAAATCTGAAGGCTTTATTCCGATCGAGGAATTCTCACAAGAAGAGATCATCTCATTAGGGGTTGGCAGTACTATAGAGGTCTATGTTGAAGAGATAGAAGGTTCTGAAGGTATTGTCACCCTTTCAAAAGATAAGGCAACAAAGATAAAGACATGGGAACTCCTTGAAGAAGCACTTCAGAAAGGAATCCCTGTTGAGGGGAAGGTTGTGGGGAAAATAAAAGGTGGCCTTTCTGTAAATATATCTGGAGTATATGCGTTCCTTCCAGGGTCACAGATAGATATAAAAACACCTAAGGAGATTGACAGTCTCATCGGGAAAACGATGTCCTTTAAGATCTTAAAGCTTAACAATAGACTTTCCAATATCGTAATATCCAGGAGGGCAATCCTCGAAGAGGAAAGGCAGAAAAAGAAGGCTGAAACTCTCGAAAAACTTAAAGAGGGTATCATCATCAGAGGAATTGTGAAAAATATTACCGATTACGGCGTTTTTATTGACCTCGGTGGAATAGATGGATTATTGCATATATCGGATATCTCCTGGGGAAGGATAAACCATCCTTCCGAGTTTTTTGCGATTGGAGACGAAGGTGAAGTTATTGTCCTGAAATATGATGAAGAAAATGAAAAGGTAACCCTCGGATACAAACAGAAAAAGCCTGATCCATGGGTCACTGTCGATGAAAGATACCCTGTCGGGAAAAAGGTAAGAGGCAAAGTCGTGAGCATCACTGATTATGGTGCATTTATTGAACTCGAAGAGGGACTGGAAGGACTTGTGCATATATCAGAAATAGACTGGGTATCGAGGCCAAAACACCCGACAAAGTACCTGACTATTGGCGAAACCGTGGACGCAATTGTATTAAAAGCAGATAAAGAGGAGAGACGCCTATCCCTGAGCATCAAACAACTTAAACCAAGTCCATGGGAAGTTGTCTCTCAGCGTTACACAATCGGTCAGAAGATTTCTGGTAAGGTAAAAACTCTTACTGACTTCGGTGTTTTTGTAAATCTTCCCGAAGGAGTTGATGGTCTTATACACATATCAGATCTCTCATGGACAAAACATGTAAAACACCCCTCGGAACTATTAAGGAAAGGACAGAAGATAGAAGCTGTCATCCTGAGCATTGAACCCGATAAGGAAAGAATAGCGCTCGGCCTGAAACAACTCGAACCTGATCCATGGATTCATGAAATTCCAGAAAAGTTTAAACTCGGTTCCGAGGCAAAAGGGAAAGTATTGCGTATTACAGATTTTGGCATATTTGTTGAACTTGAAGGTGGTGTAGAAGGTCTTATTTACTCTTCCGAGATTATCAAACCCGCATCAGGAAAGATCGAGGACGTGATAAAAGAGGGTGATGATATATGGGTGCGAATAATAAAGATTGACCTCGAGGAAAGGAAGATAGGACTAAGTATGAAAAACCTGAAAAGGACAGAAGAATGAAAAAATTCTTTATGGTTCTTCTCGGTCTGCTCATCCTGCTCGTTATTGTGAGTATTCTCCTCATCATGATGCAAAAGAGTATTTTTTTAGGTGATCGGATTGCGCTTGTCCGGATAGAAGGTATGATTGCAGATTCGAAAAACAGTATCGAGGAAATCAAAAAATATGTGAAGGATCCATCGGTTAAGGCTATCCTCCTTCGCATTGACAGCCCTGGAGGTGCAGTGGCTCCTGCACAGGAAATTTATGAAGAAGTGAAAAAGGCTGTTGCAAAAAAGAATGTGGTGGTCTCTATGGGCTCTATTGCTGCATCGGGTGGTTATTATATCGCGTCTCCCGCAACAAAGATTATTGCAAACCCGGGAACAATTACAGGCTCAATAGGGGTAATCATGGAAATCCCTAACTTAGAGGGACTCATGAATAAGATCGGGGTAAAAACAGAGGTGGTAAAGAGCGGGAGACACAAGGATCTCGTTTCCATGTTCAGGGGGATCAGAAAAAAAGATAAAGAGATACTTCAGAGGGTACTTGACAATGTTCACGAGCAGTTTATCATGGCTGTTGCTGAGGGCAGAAAGATGTCCCCTGCTGATGTGAGAAAGATAGCAGATGGAAGAATTTTCACCGGCGAACAGGCTATTAAGGCAGGTCTCATTGATGAACTTGGCAACCTCGAAGACGCGGTACAGGCTGCAGCAAACCTTTCTGGCATTAAAGGAGAACCCGTATTGGTCAGTAAAAAAGAGCGTCTTTCTCTCATTAACTTACTTAGAGACAAGATCCCGAAAGAATTCTCGGATATCTTTCCCACAGTAAAAATAAAATATCTCTTTATACCATAATGAGAAGAGATAATAACCAATGACCAAATATAACTAGAATGAGTAAAAAAGATTGCAATAATAAAATTTTTGGGAACTTGGAAATTGATATTTGGAATTTTAAAGATTAGGAGGTCCCATGACGAAATCAGTCCTCATAGAAAAAATTTCAGAGAAGGTGAGAAGCCTTACAAGAAAACAGACTGAGATTGTTGTCGAAACTGTATTTGACTCAATGAAAGAAGCCCTTTCAAAGGGAGAGAAAATCGAGATAAGGGGCTTTGGGAATTTCAGATTAAAAAACAGGAGGCCAAGGGTAGCAAGAAACCCGAAAACAGGCGAAAAAGTTCAAGTAGCTGGGAAAAGGGTTTTGCACTTTAAGGCAGGCAAGGGCTTAAGAGAGGCAATGAATACGAAATAAAGAGGTCTCTTAAATCAAGTCTTTTTCACAGTCTTTGATATACGTAGTTTTATTTATCCTCTTTACGACTTTTTGTTACTACCCTATCTTTGTTCTTTCCTTTGTATCCCATTGAACTATACAGAAAAAGACAGTGAGTATAAAACAATACATTTGAATAGGAACGAGATCTATCAATTGTGATAAAATTGTTTACTGGAGAATAATGAATGAAAGGTAAGGTTTATTTAGTCGGTGCAGGGCCAGGTGATATTGGCCTTCTGACAGTAAAAGGGCTAAGGTATCTCCGCAAGGCAGAGGTTGTTGTCTACGATTTCCATCTCAATGCACAGGTATTAAATTACATCAACCATGATGCAGAGTTCATTTACGCTGGAAAGCGTGGTGGTCGTCATACACTTACACAGGATGAAATTAATGAAATCCTTGTCCAGAAGGCAAAGGAAGGCAAAATTATATGCAGGCTCAAAGGCGGTGACCCTTTTGTATTTGGCCGGGGTGGAGAAGAGGCAGAAGCCCTTGCAAAAAATAGTATTGAATTTGAGGTAGTCCCTGGTGTGAGCTCTTCAATTGCTGCCCCTGCCTATGCAGGAATTCCTTTAACTCACAGGCTTTATTCATCATCATTTGCAGTTGTTCCAGGTTATGAGGATATCAACAAAAAAGAGAGCACTATTGACTGGTCAAGACTTGCTACTGGAATCGAGACGCTCGTCTTTCTTATGGCTGTGAAAAACATAGATATGGTTACTCAAAAATTAATCGAGAATGGAAGGAGTCCTGATACGCCTGTTGCGGTTATCCGATGGGGAACAAGACCTGACCAGAGAACAATTGTTGGGACACTAAAGGACATTGGAGAGACTGTAAAAGAAAAGGACATAAAGCCACCTGCTGTTATGGTTGTGGGAGATGTGGTAAGGCTCAGGGAAACTTTAAAGTGGTATGAGAAAAAACCAATGTTCGGCCATCGAATTCTCATGACAAGGGAATATGCAGAGGGATATGAGCTCTTGGAGGAACTTGGCGCCGAGGTAATTGAGTTTCCTACTATCAAGATCGTCCCTCCGGAAAGATATGATGAGCTGGACAGTACAATAGACAAAATAGAGACCTATGACTGGCTGATATTCACGAGTAAAAACGGGGTGAACTATTTCTTTAAAAGGTTTTTTGAGAAAGAGCGTGACATCAGAGAGTTAAAGGGAATAAAGATATGCGCTATAGGCACAAAGACAGCAGGAGAGATAAAGAAATACGGCATGAAGATAGATTTAATTCCTGATGAATTTCGTGCAGAGGGATTAATAGAATCCTTTATCTCAGAGCAAAGAGCAAAGAGCAAAGAGCAAAATCTGAAAGGAATAAGATTTCTTCTTCCAAGAGCTGAGAATGCACGAGAGATTTTTCCAGATAAGATAAGGGAACTCGGCGGAGAGATAGATGTTCCTGTTGCATATAGAGCAGTAAAGCCGGAATTCCATGGAAAGAGACTGAAAAGGTTTTTAAAGGAAGGCAGAATTTCAATAGCCACCTTCACAAGTGCCGCTACCTTCAATAACTTCAGGGAGATAATGGGAGAATACGCTGATGAACTCCTCAAAGGGGTTACAATAGCAGCCATCGGGCCTGTCACTGCAGATACTGTTAAAAAAGCAGGCCTTAAGGTTGACATAATGCCCAAAGAAGCAACTATCGAGGCTCTTGTCAAAGAGATAATTAAATGGGTAGAAAAAGTCCATGAGTCTTCCTGAGGTAGATACCCTCATCTTTTTTTTCATTAACAGAGAGATCCAGAACAGACTTTTTGATATATTCATGCCTTTTGTCACAAGCAAGGCTTATCTTTTGTTGCTTCCTTTTATAGTATGGTTCTTTTTAAAAGAGAGAAAACAGGCAATTATTGTCCTGGTAATTGGACTTGCCTCTTTAGCGCTTTCTGATTGGTGTTCACATATGCTGAAGCATATTTTTGAAAGGCCGCGACCATGCAATATACTCGAGGGCGTCCATCTCCTCGTTGGCTGTAGCGGTTCTTACTCGTTACCTTCAAACCATGCGGTAAACGCATTTGCTTTTGCATCTCCATTCTATATCCTGTTCAAAAACAAGTTGCGATATGCTTTTGTGATTATTGCATTCCTTGTTGCTTTTTCACGTGTCTATATAGGTGTCCATTATCCCTCTGATGTTCTTGTCGGAGCATTATTCGGTATTATGATTTCGTTATTTATTGTAAATTTATACAATTACTCCTCAACCCGCTATAAAGAAAAACCCTACACAACGATACTTTTTATCTTTCTTCTTGCAATAAGTCTCTTCCGTATCTATTACATCACACAGGGCCCGCTTGACCTCAGCCCGGATGAAGCACATTACTGGGAGTGGTCACGCAGGCTCGACTTGAGTTATTACTCAAAGGGACCGATGATCGCATATCTCATTTATATGAGTACATCAATATTGGGAGATAGTGTTTTTGGCATCAGAATAATGGCTGTTATTTTCTCTGCACTCAGCAGTATTTTCCTTTACATTCTTGGAAAGAGACTTTATGACGAACAGGCAGGACTCTTTTCAGCTATTTTGATTCAGCTAATCCCTTTGTTCTCTGCATTCGGCATCCTATTCACCATAGACTCGCCCTTCATCTTTTTCTGGATACTGTCTTTATTCTTGTTCTATCGTTCAATGTTCGATGTTCAACGTTCAACGAAAAACTCGGAACTAAGTTCGGACGAATTACCTATTACTCATCACTCATCAATGGTATATTGGATTTTACTCGGCATATCCATAGGTTGTGGGCTTCTCACAAAATACACCATGGCATTGTTTTATCTTTCTGCCTTTTTATTTTTATTGCTCTTAAAGGAACAAAGGAGGATATTGCTCACAAAGGGTCCTTATGTCGCATTTTTTATCAGCCTCATTGTTTTTTCTCCTGTGATAATCTGGAATGCGCAT
Organism: Nitrospirota bacterium; assembly: GCA_029883145.1. GTDB lineage: Bacteria > Nitrospirota > Thermodesulfovibrionia > Thermodesulfovibrionales > SM23-35 > VGWZ01. Next base: position 12,828 of record JAOUJR010000002.1, on the reverse strand, counting down.
CATGATTGGGTTACATTCAAACATACCGCAGGTCAGGTGCATATGGCAGAGGGTGTTCAAATATCCCTGAAAAGTTTTTTTGAGTTCTTCGGTTCACAACTCGGTGTCATAACCCCTCTTTTATTCATACTTATGGGTATCTCTCTATGGAAGCTCAGAAATCAACGCGAGGGTTCTTTTTTATTCTGGTTTTCGATACCCATAGTTGTATTTTTTCTTCTTAAAAGCGTGCAGGGCAAGGTACAGGCAAACTGGGCACTTCCAGGATACATAACAGGGATTATTGCTTTTTCTGCATATTCCATTAAAAGATTTTATTCTGGACGAAAGAGTATGAAAATTTTTATTGGGACCGCAGTCCTTTTTGCGGTAATTGTTACTTCTGCCGGGCATTATCCTTCTCTTCTCAATCTTCATGGAAAAATGGATCCGACAAACAGGTTGCGCGGCTGGAAAGAGCTTGGAGCAGAGGTAACAACGATATACAAAGAAATGTCTGAAGTACGGCCCACATTCATATTTTCCGATGGGTATCAAATATCGAGTGAGCTTGCATTTTATGTAAAAGGCCATCCCTTCACTTATTGTGTGAACTTTGGCCGGAGAATGAACCAGTATGACCTCTGGCCCGGATTTAATAATCTTCTTCACTATGATGCGATTTTTGTAAAGATAGGCGATGCTATGCTACCCGATCAAATAGCTCATGCCTTTGAAAAGGTTGAGAAAAGAGTGTTCATGGTTTATACTAAAGACAAATTTCGCAAGATAAGGGATTATTCACTATTTCTTTGTAACGATTTTAAAGGAATAAAAGAAGAAAAACCGGGGAGCTATTAATGACTCTCTCTATAGTTATACCTCTTTACAACGAAGAGGAAAATATCCATATTCTTTATGAGAAGCTCAAGGCGTCACTCGACCTTCTCAAAATGGAATATGAGATACTCTTTGTGGATGATGGCAGCACTGACAGGACACTCTCCATCCTCGAGGAGATCCAGAGTAAAGATAAAAGCGTTGTGGTACTGAGTCTGAGGCGGAATTTCGGGCAGACCGCAGCATTTGCTGCAGGATTTGACTTTGCACGCGGGGATGTCATTGTGACAATGGACGGAGATCTCCAGAATGACCCTGCAGATATCCCGAAACTGCTTGAGCTCATTAAAGACCATGATCTTGTGAGCGGATGGAGAAAAAAGAGAAAAGATCCGTTCTTTACAAGAAGGCTCCCTTCTATTGCTGCGAACTGGCTCATAAGCAATGTAACAGGTGTAAAGCTTCATGACTACGGATGCTCCCTTAAGGCATACAGGAGGGATGTAATAAAAAATCTAAAACTCTATGGCGAGATGCACAGGTTTATCCCTGCGGTTGCAAGCTGGTATGGTGTAAGAGTTGGAGAGGTAGAAACCGTACACTATCCGAGACTACGGGGAAAATCAAAATATGGTATCTCACGTACAATAAAAGTTGTGCTTGATTTAATCACGGTAAAATTTCTCCAGAGCTTTTCGACAAAACCAATCCAATTTTTTGGTCCTGTTGGCATGATAAGCGGTTTTTTAGGGTTTCTCATATCTCTTTACCTCAGCATTGATAAACTTTTTTTTGGTCGTGATATAGGTGGGAGACCGCTCCTCTTACTTGGCGCCCTTCTCATTATTGTAGGAATTCAGCTTATCGGAATGGGTCTCCTCGGAGAGATGCTCGTGAGAGTATACCATGAAAGCCAGAGAAAACCAATCTATGTAATCAAGAAGGTCCTTGGCCCTGAAACCAAATAAGATAGTCCTCCTTACCCTCAAGCTTTGCATAAGCTCTGCCCTTCTCTATCTTGTCTTATCGAGAACAGGAATTGTGCAAGTCCTCTCAATAATGAAAGGGATGAGTCTGCCTGCATTTATTTTTGCTCTATTCCTTTATATATTCGCTCAGTTTCTCTCAACATTGAGATGGAGGCTCCTTCTTCCAGGAGTTCTTGGGTTAAGAAAGCTCTTTTCCCTCTATATGATAGGTGCTTTTTTTAACACCCTGCTCCCGGGGATTATAGGTGGAGATGCGGTGAAAGCTTTTTATCTCTATAAATTAACCGGTAATACCAGTCTTTCTCTTGCATCAATATTTATGGACAGGTATCTCGGCTTTACTATGCTGATGGCAATCTGCACTTTTGCATTTCCTTTTGGATATCAATACCTTCTGGGTTCACGTATTGAGTGGATCTTTCCTCTTACAGTTCTTTTTTTCATTCTTGCGAGCATTTTTATCTTTGGACTGCGGCTCGGGAAGAGCATAAAAATAGTTTCGGGATTTTATAACTATTTCCATTCGTACCGGAATCAAAAACCCATAATTGGAAAGGCTTTGCTTATCTCTGCAATAGTCCAGCTCTCGAATATTTTTGCTGTCTATATCCTCGCACTTGGTTTAGGAGAGCATATCTCTTTTATTGTGTGTTTGATCTTTTTGCCACTCATTATTTTGTTCACAATGTTGCCGATTTCTATATCCGGCCTCGGTGTAAGAGAAAGTGCATTTGTAGTGCTTTTCGGAATTATTGGAATCAAGCCTGAGATTGCAACTGCCCTCTCGCTCTCATGGTTTGTCAGCTCAGCAATCGGCAGTCTTTTGGGTCTCTTTGAATATATGAGATACAAAAAAGAAAAAGTGATAGTTAGATAATTGGGGGAAAACAGCGTAAATAAGGGTAAACCCCTTAACCCTTATTTACGCTGAAAAACTGCTGGCACTATCTGTAATCGTAGTAAGAATTATGGCGGTGGTTATAGTAAATCCTTCTCTCACAAGGATAATAATAGCCACATGGTGGTGCATCATGAACATAGATTACCCCTGTCCTTACAGGCGCATAGTAGGTTCTCACAGGTGGAGCATGGTAGTATGCAGGGGGATAGAATAGAGTGCCCGTAACCGCATTAAGGACAGGTCTGCCAAATACCGCAATCGCTCCGGCAAGCATAGCAGCAGATTCATTATTCATAGCAGCAGCATTTTCAATGCCAGCAACTGCAACAACTGTTACCACAACAATGGTTAAAATACTTATGATTTTTATTGCTTTCATCTCACACCTCCTTATAATTTCAAACATTCTATTCCTTTTCTTTACACTATCGTCTTCCATGAGGAATCGTTCCTCCTTGTCTTTTATCCCTTGCCTCAGCAATGATCCTTCTTATTTCTTTGTTAAATTCAACTTGGAATAGAACAAACTTTGCCCTCTGTTCAACAGTCAGAATTTTTTTCACTTCTGCCCTCTCTTCATCATTGATTCTCTGCAAAGCCTTATGATCCATCTCGAGCCTGTCAAGAATGTCCCTCAGCCTGCTTTCACGTCTCTCCTTTAAGGAGTCCCTCAAATCTTTCATGCCAGTCCACAAAGCACGCTCAATCTCAGCTCTCTTTCTGTCATATCCGTTGAGCAATGGAAAAAGTTGGGCAGAGGTCTTTTCGTTAAGGTCAAGAACTTTGGTAAGTTTCCACATTCTTAATGTCTCAACCCTTTTTCTTACTCTCTCCATCTGCTCCTTTTTCGGTGATTTATCATAATCTTCAGGGAATTCGGCTACACTCATTACAGGAAAACTAAACACAAAAAATAAAAGAAGTAACAACTCACATATATTCTTTCGCATTTTAACCTCCGTTTCTTTGTTCTTTGTTCAACACCTCGTAGAGGCTTTCCATCTCCTTTGAGCTCAAAGAAGCAAATTCTCTGTAATATGAAAATTCCAATAAATTCCCGGTTTGCAGATATTCCCCATTTACGTCTAATCTCTCTTCAATGATGGGAATATCTTTCTCGGATATATCGCTGTAATCAACAACTGCTACCGAAAAAGGGCTTGAGAAGGGCTCTACCTCAGATATTTCTTTTATTTCTTTCTTTTGCATAGTAGTTGTATAGGTGATTACCAGAAGAAGTAAAACTGAAATAGTAGCTGCAATTGGTAACGGTCTGAAAAAGATTGACGTGAGTGAAAAGCGTTTCGCCTTCTCTTCTTCAACAATCCCTTTTACCCTTCGAGGGAGCATCTGCCAGAAAAGGTCTCCCGGTTCAGGCACCTCAACTTTCATCATTTCTGTAATAAAGGAGAGCTCACCTCTGCAATTTTCACAATCTTTTAGGTGAGTTTCGAATTCACTTCTCATTTCCTTAGGAATAGAGCCTTTCAGATAGTCAGGAAGCATCTCTTTTATCCTGTCATGATCTAACTTCATACCCCTTCTCCTTTAAAATTCCCCTTAATCTTTTTACTCCATTGTGATAATGTGCTTTCACTGCACCTTCTGAACATCCCATGGCCTTCGCGGTCTCGTTACAGCTCAGTCCATTATATACTCTGAGAACTATTGCGAGTCTCTGCCTTTCAGGGAGTTCATCCAAGCCCTTTCTTATATAATTTCTCTTTTCGTTCTCCATAATGTCTGTTAACGCATTTGCTTTATTTCCCATAATTGATCCCTCGATTTCTACCTCTTCATGTTTGCTTTGTCTAATATGATTGAGGCTTGTGTTTATCGCTATCTGATAAAGCCACGTCTTGAATGAAGCCTCTTTTCTGAAACCTTTGAGTCCATTTATTGCTTTTACAAATGTTTTCTGTGTCAAATCCTTTGCCTCTTCAATGTCGTTTGTTATTCTGTACACAAGGGCATAAATCTGTTTCTGATATTTCATCACAAGTTCCTCGATGGAATCCTCATCACCGGAAATATATCTTTCAATAAGATCGAAGTCTTCCATCTGTTTATTTAGACAGAAAAAAAGGAAAAAGGTTTAAAAGTATAAGATGCGGTAGGCATAAAATTTTTGGACTACTTTATTATATCTACACCCATATATGGCCTTAATACTTCGGGTATTACCACACTCCCATCCTTCTGCTGGTAGTTTTCGAGAATTGCAATAACTGTACGGCCGATTGCAAGGCCTGAACCATTGAGTGTATGCACAAACTCTGTACCCTTCTTGCCTTCCCGTTTAAATCGTATATTTGCCCTTCTCGCCTGGAAATCCTCAAAATTGGAACAAGAAGAGATTTCCCTGTATTTCTGCTGGGCTGGGAGCCAGACTTCAAGGTCATATGTCTTTGAGGCTGCAAAACCGAGGTCGCCTGTGCAGAGTGCCACAACCCTATAGGGAAGTTCTAATTTTTGGAGGATATCTTCGGCATCCTTTGTAAGAGCCTCAAGTTCATCATAAGAGTCTTCCGGTTTCGCAAACTTCACGAGTTCGACTTTATTGAACTGATGCTGCCTTATGAGCCCTCTCACGTCCTTACCATATGAACCTGCCTCGCGTCTGAAGCATGGCGTATATGCTGTATAGTAAATCGGCAACTCCTTTTCGCTCAGAATTTCATTTCTATGGATGTTTGTCACAGAGACCTCTGCTGTAGGTATAAGATACAACTCGGGATCAGAAATGATGAATAACTCAAAGGCAAATTTAGGAAGTTGTCCTGTCCCTGTCATGCTCTCTCTGTTGACAAGTATAGGAGGAAAGACCTCCTTATATCCCTTGGAGACATTTAAATCCAGCATAAAGTTCATCAATGCCCGTTCAAGTTTTGCACCGAGGCCTTTCATCAGGCTAAACCGTGCTCCTGCAATTTTCGATGCCCGTTCAAAGTCAATAATCTCAAGCATTTCTCCAATATCCCAGTGGTTCAATGGCTCAAAATCAAATTGTCTTGGTTCTCCCCATCTCCTCACTTCAACATTTTCTTTCTCATCTTTTCCAACAGGAACAGATTCATGAGGGATATTGGGGATTATCAATAATGAATTTCTCACCTTTACTTCATACTCATTCAAATACGTTTCCTGATTTTTTATTGTGTCAGAGAGACTTTTTGCTCCTTGTAATAATTGTGAAACATCTTCTCCCTGTTTTCTCATCATTCCAATCTTTCCAGAAATATCATTCAGTTTCATTCGATGATTATCAACCTCTTCACGCATATCTTTACGGGATTTTTCATTTTTCAGAAAATCATCAAAAACTGAACTATCATAATTTCTTTTTTCAAGTGCCTTGACCACTTGCTCGGGATTCTCTCTCACAAACCGTACATCGAGCATTCCAACTTCTCCTTTCAGTTATAATAAACTACTATTTAGTGGTGTGGAAGTCAAGAAATGAAGAAAAAAACCAAACTGCTTGAAATGTATCACAAGTTATATAGTAAATTCGGGTCGCAGCACTGGTGGCCTGGTGAGACTCCTTTTGAGATTGCTGTTGGTGCAATACTCACACAGAACACAAACTGGGGTAATGTGGAGAAGGCAATACATAATTTAAAAAAACAGAATGCCCTTTCTGCAAAGTTTCTTCACAAAATGTCTGTGAAGAAACTTTCTGCACTTATACGACAGGCAGGATATTTCAATATAAAGGCTATCCGACTTAAGTCTTTTATCGATTTTCTCATGAATGACTACCATGGAAGCATGAAAATGATGAAAGATGAGAATATGCAAACCTTACGAGTGAAACTTCTTGAGGTTAATGGTATCGGTCCTGAGACAGCAGACTCAATTCTTCTTTACGCGCTTGAAAAACCTGTCTTTGTCATAGATGCCTATACAAAAAGAGTTCTCTCAAGACATGGTATTATAGAGCATGATAGGCCTTATGAAGAATTCCAGGAGCTTTTCCACTCATCCCTTAAAGAAGAAGTAACACTCTTTAATGAGTTTCATGCTTTATTTGTAAGAGTTGGCAAAACATTCTGCAAACGAAAAACCCCTTTTTGTGAAAAATGCCCTTTACTCAAATTTACATAGAGATGGGCAGGGTATGGTATTTGAGCGGATTTGAATTCTGTCTTTGACAGAATTCACCTCGGAGGTCCCGATCCCGATATGTATCGGGGTTGGGACCGAGAATGAGCGAAAAAGCTATACCCTGCCCATGTGTTATAATTTTCTAACTTATTCTAATCAACAAATTTATGAACAATGTCTGCACTATTCGGAGGTAGGAAAATGCTATGGCGTATCTGATATTGAGAATAATGATAAATGCCCTTTCCATCGTCGCAGCGGTGAAACTCATAGATGGCATCACATTTTCCGGTGAGTGGTGGAAGATGATAATGATCGGTGCGATCTTTGGGTTGATTAATTCACTTATAAAACCGATAGTGATGTTTTTTACTTTTCCATTCATCATCTTTACGCTCGGACTTTTTACCTTGATAATAAATACCCTCATGCTTCTCCTTACTGCCTCTCTCTCAAGCTCTCTCAACCTTGGTCTTCAGATAAATGGCTTCTGGCCTGCATTCTGGGGAGCACTTATTGTGAGCATCGTGAGCATGCTCCTTTCATGGATTACCGGTGCGAAGAGAATTAAGGTTTACAGAGATTCTGATAGATAGGGAGAATAACGAACATATACGAGGATTAACTTAGATGGAAAGATTCAAACTGACTACTCCCTTTTCACCCAAAGGTGACCAGCCCAAAGCCATAAAAGAAATTACAAAAGGCATTGAAAAAAGACTTCAACACCAGGTGCTCTTAGGCGTAACCGGTTCTGGCAAGACATTCACTATCGCGAATGTAATTGCCAATGTTCATAAGCCGACCCTTGTCATTGCCCATAATAAGACGCTTGCTGCGCAGCTTTATGGAGAATTTAAAGAACTCTTTCCGGAGAATACAGTTGAGTTCTTTGTCAGCTATTATGATTACTATCAACCTGAGGCGTATATTCCCACAACCGATACCTACATAGAGAAAGACGCTATGATAAATGACGATATTGACAGGATGAGACATTCTGCCACGAGGGCAGTCCTTGAAAGAAGAGACACCATTGTTGTTGCTTCTGTCTCCTGCATATACGGCATCGGCTCACCTCAGGATTACATGGATATGCATCTGGTCATAGAAGAGGGGATGCGGACTGAGCGTGATGACACATTGAGAAGACTGGTTGAGATGCAGTATACACGCTCAGATACTGAATTCAGACGAGGCTCGTTCAGGGTCAGAGGTGATATTGTAGAGGTCTATCCGTCCTTTTCACTCGATAAAGGGATACGTGTTGAGTTTTTTGGCAATGACATTGATGCAATTCATGAGTTTGATCCCCTGACAGGTGAAAGAGTAAGAAAGCTTGAGAAAATTGCCCTTTTCCCGAACAGCCACTGGATCACACCAAGGGAAAGGCTTGAGCCAGCCTTAAAGGGAATAGAAAAAGAAATGGAAGAGAGGATTGAATATTTTTTGAGGGAAGGGAAAACCTTTGAGGCGCAGAGGATTGAGCAGAGGACACGATTTGATTTAGAGATGCTCAGGGAATTCAGCTATTGCCATGGAATCGAGAATTATTCGAGACATCTTGGCGGAAGGGCTCCTGGTGAGCCTCCGTTTACATTAATAGATTATTTCCCTGAGGACTTTCTGATAGTGATTGATGAATCTCATGCAACAGTCCCGCAGATAGGAGGCATGTACGTGGGTGACCGTTCAAGGAAAAAGACGCTTGTTGATTTTGGCTTCAGGCTACCTTCAGCACTGGATAACAGGCCTCTCACATTCACTGAATTTGAACATAGAGTTCATCAGGCAATCTATGTCTCTGCAACTCCTGGTTTTTATGAACTCGAAAAATCAAAAGGCCGGGTGGTTGAACAGATAATAAGACCCACTGGACTTATTGACCCGAACCTTATTGTAAGGCCGGTTTCAGGACAGGTAGATGACCTTTTAGGAGAGATAAGAAACCGTGCAGAAAAAAAAGAGCGGGTTCTTGTGACCACTCTTACAAAGAAGATGGCAGAGGATTTAACTGATTACTATGCTGACCTTGGGGTGAGGGCGCGGTATCTCCATTCAGACATTGATACTCTTGAACGTGTTGAGATACTCCGTGATTTACGGCTCGGGAATTTTGATGTTTTGATTGGTGTGAATCTTTTAAGAGAAGGGCTTGACCTGCCTGAAGTTTCGCTCGTCGCAATCCTTGACGCAGACAAGGAAGGATTCCTCCGCTCAGAACGTTCATTGATACAGACATCAGGCCGTGCTGCGAGGAATATAAATGGCGAAGTGGTTCTTTATGCAGACACCGTCACCGGTTCAATGAAGAGAGCCCTTGACGAGACGAACAGAAGAAGAAAGATACAGGAAGAGTATAACAAAAAAATGAAGATTACTCCTGAGACGGTAAAGTCCAATATCAAGGACATATTGGGTTCTATCTACGAGGCAGATTACTGGACTGTGCCTTCTGTCGCAGAAGAGAAGGCTGAATATGGATATGATGAGGAGGCATTAAAGAGGCTTGAGGCTGAGATGAAAGAAGCTGCAAAGAGTCTTGAATTCGAACGTGCTGCAAAGATAAGAGACAGGATAAGAGAGATTAAAGGCAGGATGATAGAGGTGGGAATAAAAGGTTAGTATCAAATTCTCTTCGGTATCTTTCCATGTGTCAAAATCTGATATACTAAAATATGATTAATGATTCATTGATGAGGCTGAAGGAGCAGCTTGATTCCGTAGTCCTCGGGAAACCAGATGTTACAAAAATGGCGATTGTGACCCTTATTGCAAAAGGGCATCTCCTCATAGAAGACATCCCTGGCGTGGGTAAAACTACCCTTGCCTACGCACTTGCAAAAGGTACGAAATGCTCTTTCAAGAAAGTACAATTCACAAGTGACCTTCTGCCTTCTGACATTATAGGCGTAAGCATCTATAATCAGGAAAGCCGTGAGTTTGAATTTAAACAAGGCCCCATATTCGCGAATATCGTTCTTGCTGATGAGATAAACAGGACAAATCCGAAGACGCAGTCTGCCTTACTCGAAGCCATGAACGAGAGAAAAATCTCTGTGGATAAAAAAACATATAACCTGCCTGAGCCATTCATGGTGATTGCAACCCAGAATCCCATGGAATATCATGGAACATTTCCTTTACCTGAGAGCCAGCTTGACAGGTTCATGATGCACTTGAAAATAGGTTATCCAGAGACTGAAGCAGAAAAGAAAGCGCTGCTCATGGGCTCGAGTTTCCAGTATATAGATAATCTCCAGCCTGTGATTACCTGCAACGAGATACTTATGATGCAGAAGGAAGCAGAAAAGACAAGGCTGGATAAAGACCTCCTTGAGTATATGCATAAAATAATTACTATGACAAGAAAAGACGACAGAATCAGGCTCGGAGTCAGTCCAAGGGGAGGTCAGTTCCTGGTGAATGCGGTAAAAGCTCATGCATACTTTCTTGGCAAAGATTATGTTACTCCTGACGATATAAAGGTTGCCGCACCTCTCATCTTTGGCCACAGGCTCATTCTCAAGACAAAGACATATATCTCAGACGGCAGACTTCTAATAGAAGAGATCATATCCAGGATACCTGTTCCAGTCTAAAAAGAAAAATCATCTTTCTCATGGTCGAGGTCAATTACATTTGAAGTTTACAAGAGAAGGAATACGGGTCATCATCGCAACTCTGCTCTTCTCCTTTGCAGCACTTAATACAGGAAATAATCTCATGTATCTTATCCTTGCCACAATGATCTCTGTCCTCTTCCTTTCAAGCATTGTCACATACCTGACCCTGAGAGGCATAGAAGTCATAATAGAGCCTGAGGATGAGCTCTTTGTTGCCCAGCCTGCAAGGGTAAACATAACGATAAAGAACAGAAAAGCCTTCATCCCTTCATGTTCGATACTCGTAGATATTAAAGATCTCGGCAATTTTTACATGCCTTATGTTCCTTCAAGAAATTCTATAACAGTAAAAGAATTTATCTTGCCGCAAAAGCGTGGTATCCTCAGGTTGAAAGAAAGATCAAAATTAACAACTGGTTTCCCGTTCATATTTACCCAGAGAACCCTTCGTCCCGATAGTGATAGGTCTTTTGTTATCTACCCCGAACTCAAAGATATCGACCTTGCGAACATCCTCGCAGATGAAATAGGCCATGAGAATCCTGTCGCAGCAAGCGATGAATTCCATAATATCAGAGAATACCGGCATGGAGACGAAAGTCGGCTGATTCACTGGAAAGCAACAGCAAAGACCGGTGTTCTCATGGTAAAGGAATTCATGCTCTCTGAAACCTCGAAGTTCACAATTGTGCTCGATAACTTCAGTCCTCCCGACACGATGTCCTTTGAAAGGTCGGTCTCTTTTGCAGCGTCCATCGCAAGCAAGCTCATTAACGTTGGGGTATATGTGAGAATGGTAACATGTAAAAAGATTATTCCATTTGGGACTGGAAAAGAACACCTCTTCAAAATACTCGATATCCTTGCAATTATCGAGCCTGCTGACTCTGCTGAATGCCCAATAGAAGAGGAACCAGGAGACGGCATACTCATACTCCAGTCAGACAGTTCACCGTTTAAAAAATTTCAGACATCTATACACACGGTGGTATATGCCAGTAATTTATAGACTTCTTACAGGGGTCATAGCTGTTTCAGGCTGTTTTGCTCTTGTGACAACAGGAGAGCTTAACCCTGTCTTTTATCTTTTCATCTTCATAATGCTCTTCGGTTATTATAGACTTCTTCACAACAGACCGCAGGCTCCAAAAAGGCTCGTTGGATTTTCTTCAGCAGTAGTTTTCGTGATCTTTCTTTTTGACATTTTCACAATCACTCAAGACTATCTTACTGCCGTTGGTCATCTCACTTTTATGTTCCATGCAATAAAGTCATTTGACATCAAAGACCCGTATGACCCGCTTCAGGTATATTTCATGTCACTCCTTCAGCTCGTGGTTGCTGCAGAATTCACTATAGCTATACTTTTTGGTATTACATTGATTTTTTTCGTTATAACCCTTCTTTTCGCAATCGTACTGGCTCACTATATCAAATTTGGCAGAGGTCATCTCATAACCGTTAAACAGATTATTAAGCCTGTTACCGTCCTCACTGTGCTCACCCTTATATTCTCGACAATTTTCTTTGTATCAATGCCGAGACTTCGATTTGCCATATTTGGGAAGAGTCATATAAAAGGAATAAAGAGTGTTGGTTTCTCAGAAAAGATAGACCTTGGCTCATTCAGTGATTTGAAACTTGACCCTACCATTGTTATGAGGGTTGAGATGGAACCCATGATACCAGGGCCATATTACTGGAGGGGAACAACCCTCAACTATTTTGACGGGAAATCATGGAACAGTACCTTAAGCAATATAAGGAAAACGGTTCCGAGGACAGGAGATGAATTCATCATCAGACCATTTTCAGGCAATACAATAACGCAGAGAGTCATGCTTGAACCTCTTGACTCCAATGTAATATTTGGACTCGATAGCGTGGTATCAATAACTGGGGACTTCACATATATCGAAAAGGATGCATATGCATCAATCTTTATAGTGAAACGAGGCCCGAGGAGGTTACAGTATACTGCAAAAAGCAATATCTCGAGTTCAAAACAACCGCTGTCGGATGATTTAAGACACAAAGATATATACCTTGATATACTTGATGATCTGAGAGAGACGTTAAAACCCTTTACCGAGAATGTCCTGAAAGCTGAGAACATTAAGGTATTCATGGCAGATTCTGAGAAAGTAAGTGCTGTAGAAAGATATCTGAAGAGAAATTACCATTACTCCCTTTATGTAAAACAACCTCCTGACTCTGATAATCCTATACGCTATTTCCTTTTTGAATCAAAAACCGGTTATTGCGAACATTACGCCTCTGCAATGACACTGATGCTCAGGTCTATCGGAATTCCTGCAAGAATCGTTATAGGGTTTATCAACGGAGAAGTCAATGAATTCGGAAATTATATCATTGTCAGACAACT
>JAOUJR010000145.1 GCA_029883145.1 Nitrospirota bacterium | reverse complement strand
GGGTGTTATAAGGGTTATATGTGATAACCCAAGGCATAAACAGAGACAGGGTTAAAAACAGTTAAAAGTTATGAGTGAAAGAATCTCTGAACTGACAGAGGAGGGATAAATTGGCAAGAATTGCAGGAGTTGATTTACCTAAAAACGAGCGTGTAGAGATAGGCCTGACAAGGATATTTGGTATAGGGAGGACAACTTCGCACAGGATATTGTCCGAGACAAAGGTGAACCCTGACACGCGGGTAAAAGACCTTTCTAATGAAGATATCGTAAAAATAAGGACGATAATAGACAGAGATTATAGGGTTGAAGGCGATTTACGGCGTGATATATCCATGGGAATAAAAAGACTTATCGATATAGGCTCTTACAGAGGACTGAGACATCGTTTAGGTCTCCCTGTAAGGGGTCAGAGGACTAAGACAAATGCTCGAACTCGCAAGGGCCCGAGGAGGGCAGCCGTTGGCAGGAAGAAGGAGGCATAACTGAATGGCTCAAAGAAAGAAAGGTGTCAAGAAAGAGAAAAGGAATATTACTTATGGAGCAGCTCATATTCAGGCTACATTTAATAACACAATAGTAACGATAACTGACACGAGCGGTAATGTGATCACCTGGTCAAGTGCGGGTAATTTAGGATTCAAAGGCTCAAGGAAAGGTACCCCCTATGCAGCACAGATGGCAGCTGCTACTGCAGCAAAGAAGGCAATAGACTCAGGTATGAAACAGATTGATATTTTTGTAAAAGGTCCTGGCGCAGGAAGAGAGTCTGCTATCAGAGCACTTCAGGCAACAGGTCTGGAGATTAACCTTATAAAAGATGTAACCCCTGTTCCTCATAACGGTTGTAGGCCTCCGAAAAGGAGGAGGGTATAAATGGCAAGATATACCGGAGCTTTATGCAGGATTTGCCGCAGGGAAGGAGAAAAACTTTTTCTTAAGGGTGATAGATGTTATACAGAGAAATGTGCTGTGGAGAGAAGAAAATACCCTCCAGGACATCATGGACAGGGTTATAGGAAATTATCTGATTACGGGCTTCAACTCAGAGAAAAACAGAAGGTCAGAAAGACGTATGGACTTGTTGAAAGACAATTCAGGAGGTATTTCCATGAGGCTGAAAGAAGTAAAGGGATTACAGGAGAGATGCTTCTTCAGCTTCTTGAGAGTCGTCTTGATAATGTGGCATATCGCATGGGTTTTACATCGAACAGGCGTAAGGCGAGACAGCTTATCAGTCACGGTCATTTCCGCGTAAATGGGAAAAAGGTAAATCTTCCTTCATATATAGTGAAAGGGGGAGACTTAGTAGAAGTCGATGAAGCGAGCAGGGATATACCGGAGATTATTGATAGCCTTTCAAAGGTTGAGCATAGAGGAATACCTGCATGGGTTGAACTTGACAGTGCAAACTTTAAGGGTAAGGTTCTCCATGTTCCTTCGAGGGATGAAATACAGCTTCTCGTACAGGAGAAACTCATAGTAGAACTATACTCTAAATAAGAAACAAGAAGTGAGAAGTAACATTTTCACTATTTCTCGTTTTTAGATTTATTACTTAAATCAAAAAAGAGGCAGAGGAGGCCTTTATGGATCTTAAAAAGAGAGGCTTTCAGCTACCTGAAAAAATCAGGTTTGATGAAGAGACCCTTACAAATACGTATGGTAAGCTTATTGCAGATCCCTTGGAACGTGGTTTTGGTACCACCATAGGGAATGCCCTCAGAAGAGTTTTGCTTTCCTCTATTGAGGGAGCAGCAGTCACCGCAGTTAAAATACAAGGTGCTCTCCACGAGTTCTCTACAATAAAGGGTATTAAAGAGGATATCATCGATATAATTCTGAATCTCAAGAAGCTCAGGTTCAAGCTTTACTCAGACGGAAAGAAAATAGCGACAATAAAGGTGAAAGGCCCTAAGAACGTGACAGGAGACGATATAAAAGGGGATGCGTCTTTTGAGGTTCTTAACCCCGAACAGGTTATCGCAACATTAGATAAGGATGCCATATTTGAAACTGAAATGCATATAAAGAAAGGCAAAGGATATATGCCTGCTGAATTAAATAAAGAGGAAGGCCTTTCTGTGGATATGATTGCTGTTGATTCAGTTTTTACGCCGATAAAGAAAGTTAATTTCATTGTTGAGAAGGCAAGAGTTGGAAGGGCAACAGACTACGACAGGCTTGTAATGGAGATATGGACAGATGGGAGCATCACACCTGTAAAAGCAGTTTCACAGGCTGCATCTATCATCATTGAGCATGTGGATCTATTTATATTAGAAGAAGAAATGGAACAAGAAGAAGCCATTTCTGTTGAGGAAGGAGGCGAGGTTCATTCGATCATTGAGGATCCTGTATTTAATAGTAATCTTCTCAAAAGCGTTGATGAACTCGAACTTTCTGTAAGATCGTATAACTGTTTAAAGAATGCAAATATTAAAACCATTGCTGATCTTGTACAAAAGACAGAGCATGAGATGCTTAAGACAAAGAACTTTGGACGAAAATCCCTTAACGAGATCAAGGATATACTCCATTCTATGGGACTTCGTCTCGGTATGAGAGTTGATATGAATGCCCTTAACAGGGAGGTAGCTTCATTGAGTGGAGGTGTTGAGCGAGATGCGGCACAAAGTTGACGGCAGATTATTCGGGAGGACTGCAAACCAGAGAAAAGCCCTTTTACGAGGACTGGTAGCGTCCCTTTTTGAACACCAGAGGATTGAGACAACGGTTGCAAAGGCAAAAGAAGCTAAGAAGATCGCTGAGAGAATAATCACTCTTGGTATTAAGGGAGATTTACACTCAAAGCGACTTGCACTTTCCTATATCCCTAATCGGGTTGTTATTTCAAAGCTCTTCAGCGAAATAGCACCGAGATTTTCTGGAAGAAACGGGGGATACCTCAGGATTGTACAGACAAGAAACAGGGTTAAGGATGCGTCGCCAATGGCCGTACTTGAATTTATTGATTACGAGAATATAAGGAAACCTAAAGCCATAAAGTCCGAGAAAAAAGAATCAAAGAAAACAACCACATAGCTTTTACACTGGCAAGTCAAATAAGTTATTACACTATAAAACATTTCATGAAACGAATGTGTCTTAATGAGACACTGAAGACAATAACAGAAAGAGGCATTTTCTAAGTGAGAATCCTTGTGACAGGTGGAGCAGGGTATATCGGGAGTCATGTAGTAAAGGCTCTTGGTGAGAAAGGGCATTCTATAGTAGTATACGACAATCTCTCATACGGACATGAATGGGCAGTGCTTTATGGGCAGTTGGTAAAAGGCGATCTTGCTGACAAAAAGCTTCTTGATACTATCTTTAAGACAGAAGATTTTGAAGCGGTGATACACCTTGCCGCATTTGTTGTAGTAGAAGAGTCTGTAAGGGAACCAATAAGATATTACAAAAACAATTTCGTAAATACACTTAACCTTATCGAAACATGTATTATACACAATGTGAGTAAGTGTATCTTTTCGTCATCAGCAGCAGTTTATGGAATACCTGAAAAGGTACCTGTTACAGAAAATACACCTCTCCACCCAATAAACCCTTATGGCTCATCAAAGGTGATGGTAGAATATGTGCTTGATGACGTGAGCAGGACTCATGATTTCAGATATGCATCACTCAGGTATTTTAACGTTGCAGGTGCTGACCCGCTTTCAAGAATTGGACAGGCAAGGAAAGATGCTACCCACCTGATCAGTGCATCTTTGAGGACAGCACTTGGAATAAAAGATCACCTCGATTTATTCGGGACAGATTATTCTACCCCTGATGGGACGTGTATTAGAGATTATATTCATGTTGATGATCTTTCTGATGTGCACATACTTACACTTGAGTATCTCGCATCAGGTGGTGCGAGCAGGATATATAATTGTGGTTATGAACATGGATATTCTGTGAAAGAGGTAGTTGAGAAAGCAAAAAATGTCACAGGAGTTGATTTTCCTGTGAGGCAGATAGGAAGGAGGCCCGGAGACCCGCCGGTACTTATAGCAGATGCGTCAAGGATTAAAAAAGAACTTGATTGGAAGCCAAAATATGATGATCTCGGATATATAATCAAGACAGCATGGGAGTGGGAGAAGAAAATGAACGTTAAAACTCAAACGCATCTGTGATATGCTCTATTGCCCCTTTCCCATTATCCATATAAAAAATACTGAGGACATCAAATCTTATCGGAGATTCTTGTCCCTTACTTTTTAGATAAAGCAGGGCTAACTTTTTCAGCTTTTGCTTTTTCTTATTATTTACTGCCTCGAATGGGTAGCCAAAGGAATCATTTGTCCTTGTTTTTACTTCAATGAATACTGTGGTGTTGCCGTCTTTTGCAATAATATCGATCTCACCAATGAACGTCTTGTAATTCCTCGCAATTATCTTATAACCTTTTTTCTTCAGGAAGGTTACTGCAAGATTTTCGCCCTTAGTACCGAGAGCCTTCATCTCCTTCAAGCCTCCTGAGAAGCGTTGGTATCCCTTCTATGTCTTTAATCTCCTTTTGACAGAGGATCTTTAAAAGTTCTCTGAAAGAAGAATACTCTTCGTAATGACCTCTGAGGTGCATTGAAAGGGCCTTATTGAGGTTTTCACCTGTCTTATCCCAATCGGGGAGAATAATAACCCTGTGGAATCTCTCTGAAATATCTAAACAAAAATCGTAGATGCTCTTTCCCCTGTGAACGGTGATAATCTCGCCAACAAGACCGAGCGTTCTTAAGGCATCTGCGTCTTTTTTACCCTCTACAAGGATGGGTATTGTTTTATTTATCTCGGATAATTTTTCAATGACCTCTCTTAACCTCTCTGCTCTTTCGATATCATCTGGTGAAAGTATATCCCTTTCCCTGTTCATCTCTGAAAGCTTCTCCAGTTTTCATTATTAAATTAAGTGATTTATCCTAACATATTTGTGGTCAATTTGCGTCAAATTCTAAAGTCTAATGAATCTATCTATTTAATGACATTTTCTCTCAAGAAATACATTAAGTTGACATTCATTATATTTTAATATATTTTAAAAATATGCCTGTTAAGTTAGGTCAGCTTCTGATAGCATCTAAAGCCATATCAGAGGAGCAACTGAAGGAGGCCCTGAATCTCCAGAGGAGAGAGGGTGGGAGGCTCGGGACGACCCTTGTAAAGTTGGGGTATGTCACTGAGGAAAGCCTTGTGACCTTTCTC
>JAOUJR010000144.1 GCA_029883145.1 Nitrospirota bacterium | reverse complement strand
AAAACGGCAATGGTAATAGACAATGATAACTTAAAGCTACAAAGACAAGAACAACTTTCTTGGTATAGGATCGTTTTTTCTCTTGACAGGTGCCCTCTATATGGGTGCCCTCTATATGGGTACAAACAAACACTTTCAGGCATGCTGATGTTTTGTTAAATCCTTCATCAATGTCGCATTTTGAATAATGGTTCTCAGGTGCGGTAATACATGCAAATTACTAACACTTGAATATGATTTTTCCCTCAACGGATATGGGATAGGGTTAAAGGGTTAGAGAAAGGCATGTATGAAAACATGCCTTTCTCTCCACGAACTGAGTATTAATGCTCACCTTATATCAGGGTTTCCCTGAGACTGTTGATGTTGTGATTTGCCTTGGTGTTGCTGGTCCCGAGGTTGCGAATGCTGTTGTTGGGGTTGCTGTTGTTTCTGAGGTTTGTAAACCTTTGGCTGGTTTTGTTTCTGTTGTTTTTGACCTTGAGATTTCTGAACCTGGCGCTGTCTTTGTTGCTCTTGCATCTGTTGCTGATGTCGCTGAACCTCAGGCCTCTGTTTGTATTGTTCTTGCCTTTGATGTCTTAGTTCCTGTGTCTGTTTTTTCGGTCGAGGTTTATAGCTCTGGACATCCCAGGTTCTTTGCCTTTCCCAGTATCGGTTATTTTGCCAGGTTCTCCAGTTCTTCTGAAGTCGTACATGAGGAATCGGTTCATAGTTCCACCGGTGTCCATACCAATTATGGTCTCTGTAGTGTCCTCTCCACCCGGGATCTACATCAAAATAAAAACTTGGAACATGGTTATAGTAAACCCAACCCCGATCATAATAATGTGAGCGATACCAACGACCTTCCCATGGACGCCACCACCAACCATTCCAGAAAAATATGTCTACATCTATATCAGGAACAACGTACACATAGTGCGTATCAGGCAATACTACCACCTGAGGAGGCGCCGCAAATACGATGGGTGGTGGCAGAGAGATTCCAATCCCGATATTTACATCTACGCCTGCCATTGTTGGAGCAGGAACAACTATCGCCAATGCCAAAAGAATTGTCCCCAAAAGTAATTTTTTCATATTTTACCTCCTTAAATTAGACTTAATTATATCAATAATTTCTGACCCTATTACCATGACCACGGTCTTATAAAAATTCCTTCTACCTCATTTCCCATAACCCCGCTATAAAAATAAACTCTAAATAGCGCTGCCACTATTGAGCAGAAAAACAGCACCCGCCTGCAATTTAGTGGAAACCACAAACTCTTCGTAAATTTTCGAACCACCTATTTCAATCTGGATTATGTAGGATTGGTTAGGAACCAACCAGTAAATGCTAAATGGGGTCGGATCAGAACCTTTTTCGACTCTTATCCTTGTATATTCTTCATCACCAGCAGTAACAGTGCCACTATTATCCTTATCCCAAATTACAATGACAACCGCCTCTGTAAAGCTTCCGAACGTTGACGCCTTGATACTTCCCTGAATTGTCGCTGCCTCCTGAGTTTGGATAATATGGAGGACAGGCTTAAGTTGGTAAGTACCAGATCCTGTTACCACAATGGATTGGCTCAGGTCAAAATCAACCGTCAAATTAACCGCCCCACCACCTATCACGTTGAATTCAAACTCTTTATCTGTTCTCAATTTATCCGATGGAATATTGACCGGATAGGGAACACCGTTAATCCAGATCTCGGCGCTGGTCACACCAATGCGGATTTGTGTATACTTTCCGGATTCAAGTGTCACAGGTGGAACCAGTTGTGTAGATTTTCCGTCTGAGAACTGGAGTAAATCAATGGTATAGGGAGTTTTGGCCAATGGCAAAGAAGTCCATTCCCCTCCGGCTTTATGGACAGAGACCTCATCAAATGTGATAAAGACATGCTCCGTACCCGGTGGCAACATGGGTTTCGCATCCGCTATATTCATGGATACCGTGCCGGAACTACCTGAACCATTACCCCCGCCTCCACCTCCACAGCCCGAAAGGAAAATTGCTATCGCAAACACCAAATAAAAGCAAAAGATTTTTTTCTTCATAAATGAACCTCCTTTTTATTTTATATTGTACCTCATGAATTTCCTATTGCCTGTGACGCCCCTTTTCCCATTTTTTCCAGTTCTTCTTTAGCTGACCGTATGGTATCCTCTGGTGACCCGGCAGAACATTGTAATAATCTGGCGTAGATAAACCTAAGTTGGCTGGTTGCACCGCTGGTTCCACCACCAGTCCTGTGGTACACAGATTGGCAGATGGTTTCATTGCCGCCAAAATGAAGACTGTTAAAACAGCCTTCCAATCAGATACAACAATTTTTGCTCTCCCTATGTAGAAGATAAAAAATTCTCACCTCTTTCCCTGCTATGATTTCTCAATAAAAAAGCCTGTTTTATGAAAGAAACAGGCTTTTGTTAAACCCAATTCAACCTGTTTCTTCGGCAGCCCGACTATCCGTTTAAGAAATGTTCTTTAACGGACCCGTGGCTTTGTGCCCCCCGATTACTCGGGGTTTACCTTTTCGGAAACAATGTTTTGAAACTAATTAATAAGTGCCAGAAAAATTTATCAAAGTCAAGTGAATACATATTTTGGCATCATTTGAATTGACAGCAATTGTGTGATATATAGATTTAACGGCTACTGCTTGAAAAATTTTATATCATTATCAGTTCAAATCTGTTAATCATGATTATAAAAGAACAAAACGGAGAAAGGATAAGGAGAATTTATAATGTGTTAATTTTCATGTGAACTATTTGTGTTTATTGAGGCTCCAAGAGGTGCGTGCTTCAGGAAGAACTTAATGGGGTTCAGTATCTATTTTTTGTAATTTTTTAGATAATAACTAATCAAATAAATATAACCTTCGCAAAGCAAGTAAATACAGGAATATACGTAAGCTTATTAACGGAATATTTCTTTAAAGTCTTGATAGCATTGGTCTTACGAAAGTCAAAAAACCTTTTTACCTGCAGAGTCAGTATTGAAGTTGTAATATATTGATATTATTGCATATATTCTCTGACTGAAATTTAGGCAGCATGTTGAGAGCCTTCAAGTTTCAAGAGTTGGCATAAAGCATAAACCATTTTGCTGACACTTTATTAACAGGCTTTATTGACTGGAAAAAATATAATGATAACTGTATAAAGTCCGTTGCTTAAGCAAATCAATTGCACTCCTGACTTCTCAGGTCATAAACACTTCTACTGAATCTGATAATGTTTTGTACTTCCTGAAATATTCAAATTTGATATACTTAAAAAGACTGAATATTGCATTCGATAATCTTTAGTTATTCAATAAATTATTTATCTCAGGAAATTATCGATGGAAATATTTGTAGCGTTCATACTTGGTTTTTTAGCATTACTCTTCAACAACTTTCCAGCTTACTGATGCGCCAGCATTTGATGTTAGAATTACTAAAGAGATTAAATAAAAGGTCATTGAACTAATCATTGACATAATTCATAAAACACATTAAAACATTATAAATACGAAAATATGGAGAGCCGTTGCTACAATATGGTAAAAAATTATGATTAATGAACAATGGAGAGCTAGAAAAGTGGTTATAGTTGGAGCAGGTGCTGTAGGATCCACATTTGCTTATGCACTTGCACAACACGGCCTATCAGATGAAATTGTCATTACCGATATGAATCGTGAGCTAGTCAAAGGGCAGGTACTCGATCTGACACATGGCATGCCATTTTTCCCTTCGGTTAAGATCCGTGAAGGATCTAGCAGCGACTTTGCAGATGCCAATGTGGTCGTGATTACCGCAGGAGCTAAAATGCAGACTAGTGGGGAATCACGACTTGACCTTCTTCAAAAGAATAAAGCAATCATCGATAGCATTGTTGATGAAATAGTTAGTCAACATTCACAAGCAGTGATAGTGGTTGTGAGCAACCCTGTTGATGTTCTCACCTATATTGCTCATAGGCGCACAGGTTGGCCAAGAGGGCGTATCTTTGGTTCAGGCACAGTACTGGATAGTGCACGATTTCGCTATCTTCTAAGCGAAAGATGTGGCATAGATGTCCACAATGTTCATGCATATATCCTCGGAGAACATGGTGACAGTGAATTTGCAGCTTGGTCTATGACTCACCTTGCAGGGATGGCGATTGATGAATATTGCCAGATATGCAGAATTTGTAGTAATGCGGATGCAGAACGTCAAGCAATTGAAGAATCTGTAAGAAGTTCTGCCTATCACATTATCGATTACAAAGGTGCGACATACTTTGCTGTTGGTCTTGTTCTTGTTCGTATTGTGAGTGCAATACTTCGGAATGAAAAAAGTGTACTTACAGTTTCAACCGTTCTTGAAGGAGAATATGGTCTGTCAGATGTTAGTTTGAGTGTTCCATGCATTATCACCCAAAGAGGTGTCGAACGTATTTTCGAAGCTAATCTATCATCTGAGGAACTCAAAGCCCTTTCAAGGTCTGCAACGATTTTACGTGAAATAATAGCTACTTTAAAACAGTAATTAACAATATTCACTAAGTACAGAGCGTAAAATAAGTCGCAACTATAATCTGACCTTATGGATGCAAAATTCAAAATAAAATCCGCACCTAATTAAATATATCTGAGGTGCGGACTTGATGAAGAAAGTGAGAAAACCTTTAAACTTTTGAAAACGTTCTTTTAGTAAGTGGCATTGAGAAAAAGGTTGTGCTTCCTTCAGGGCGAAAGATGCAAGTCGCCATATAGAGTGATCAAGAAGGTAACACTCCTTCCTGAAGTCTTGCATCCCTAAAAGTGCTATAATGGTGTAGATTTAAACTGCAAATCGATACTTAAATGGCTCTAAACTGCAATGAACTTACTCTAACTGCTTTGATTTTTCTGGTCTTTTCTGTTTTAATTCCTTTTTCATTAAATTAATTCTATATTGGGCAAATCCACATACCTCTTCTACAATATGATTTGCTTTTATTTCATTTGCATCTTTAATTATCCGGAGGGCTTTATACTCGAGAGGTGTAAGGGGGATTGGTGAATGAATATTCACATAAAGTTCATAAGGTTCAACCTTAAAAACATTGCAAAGGCGAACAATTATTTTTTCTCCAATTCCCCTTTTACCATTTTCCATTCCACTTATATGGCTTGTTTTGGCCTTTATACGGGTAGCAAGCTCTTCCTGCGTAAACCCATGCTTATTTCTTAGTCTCTTTATATTT
>JAOUJR010000143.1 GCA_029883145.1 Nitrospirota bacterium | reverse complement strand
GAAAATCGGAACTATCTCTAAAGTTAAGGTGAACAGTATGAGTAAAAATGAAATAACCATGTAGACGGCGCTGCCGGTCCTCGTTTGTTCTTTTACACTGTCATACATTGAACGCCGTAAATCAGAAACACTGAACATAAGTGCCAAACTTACAAATGAGAGACTCAACAACGTGGTCGTCATGATTTCAAGTAGCAACAGAGGTTTTTCAATGCCGATAAAAAGTGAAGAAGATACAGTCAAGAGTTGACCGAATAAAAAGACAGGAATGAAGAAGAAAAAGAATTTTGTCCAGACATATCTCTTTGGAGTTGCGGGAGAGGTTCTAATTATCCATAAAGAATTTCCCTCTGAGGAAATTGCAGGGCACACAAGTCTTGAGCAAAAAGAGGTAATGATAAGCAGAATCAAGCCAAGATTAAAGAATGAGATTATGTATTTTAATTTTACCGCATAAAAGCCTTCCCAGTTTAAGGGTAAAGAGATAATGCTGAACAGATACACGACGATTAGTGAAAGAAGGATGAGAATCTGGTGAACGTTTTTTATGTCACGTATCTGATAAGCAATGTCCTTTCTTATAAGTATTCTGCTTCGCGTATCTATGACTGACAATAATAGCTGAAAGGGTTTCGCAGACAGTATCTTTTTTATAAAGTTAGAAATGTATGAGGCATGTTGTCTTTTATCTTTGAGGATCACGCCCCCCTCCTGAGTGAGGATCCAGCCCCTGTAATGATACTTTATAAAGATCACCTGCAGGAGAACAGTTGTGATATAAGATGTCAGGAAGAGTAAAGCAACAAAAATAAACGTACTACTGTAATCCCTATTCAGAAAATTAAACAGTGACTCGCTGAGCCACCTGTTTGGAAGTAATAAAAACGAAGGTGTCTTCATCTCGCTGATAAAGAGGGTCAGATTTGCAAATAACTCGGGATTAATAAATCGTTCAGGCTTAAATATTCTTAACAACGTGATGATAACGATAATGGCGATAATCCCTCCGGAAAACAGAAATTTCTTCAGTTTCCTTATATTAAAAATGCCCGATGTCAGTATCGCCAGGCAGATGCCGATATTTACAGGAATGGCGGCAAACGCTATGAAAATCAGTAATGAGTAAATGTAGTAAAAAGGACTTGCATGGAACAGTACCCCGGCAGATATGAGCAACGGCAGGCCAAAGATTATGAGCATCCACGAAGCCTTTAAATGTGTTTCGAAAAGTCTTGAAAAAAACAGAGAGATTCTGTTTACCGGGGAAGTGAATAGCACCTCTAATTCCCTTGACTGGTAAAATGTATTCAGTGCAAGGATGAATGCACTGATAATCTGGATAAAAAAAATGATTATGAAGATAAGTGAATAAGCTTTCACGAGGAGAACATGAAAGACTTCGGAAGACAGGGTCTGTAGTTTTATCATCCCTGTATTCAAGAGGTTGGTCATCAAGAAGATAAAGGTAATGCACAAGAGAGTATAAAAAAGAGCCTTCTTATAAAAAGACCTGTTCACGCGTGATATATCATTCTTAAGTGACCATAGAACAGGAGCAAGAAGAATAAGCAGTTCTTTCATTGTACTTCCCCCTTACTTCTCATAATCTGAGGTAAGACGTAAAAATATATCTTCAAGGGTTTTGTCATTGGATTTTGCATAATGTTTCAGGTCAACGTTGGTACCTTCAGCAGCGATTGAGCCTTTATTTATAATGGCAATTTTATCGCATATCTGTTCCGCAATAGCGATTATGTGTGTACTGAGAAGTATTGTCATTCCCTTATTTTGTAATCTAAATAGAATATCCTTTAATATCCTTATCCCCTTAGGATCAAGTCCGTTATGTGGTTCATCCAATATCATCACTTTGGGATTCCTCATGAAAGAGGAGGCGAGTAATAATCTCTGTGTCATCCCCTGTGAAAAGTTTCCGATTATTTCGTTTTTCCAGTCAGAAAGTCCAAATATCTTTAAATACTCTTCAGCGTTTTTTCTGAATGTTTCTTCCTCTAAATTATACAATCCGCTGATAAAGGTCAGATATTCCCAGGCGGTAAGTTTCTCAAAAATATAGCCTTTTTCAGGGATATACGCCAGTATTCTTTTCGCATTCACTGGGTCTTGACTGATATCATAGCCACCAACTGTAATAGCCCCTGAATCTGGTTTAATTAAACCAACCATCATTTTTATTGTTGTTGATTTTCCAGCGCCATTCGGACCAAGAAGTCCAAATATTTCAGATTCTGCAACGTTGAGCGAGAGATTATTGACAGCGATAAAATCACCGTATTTTTTCGTACACTGTTGTATTTCTATCATGATGCCTCCAGAATCTCGATCTTGATATTTTTTATATTATTGAGAATAGAGATAATGTCTTTCAGGGTACCTTCTTTCAGGGGGATGTGAGTGACATCAGCAGGGAACTGGGATAAGGTCGGATCTACCGGGATCCATTTATTAAACCAGACCTCAGGCCATGTGTGAAAGTAAAAATATCCATTTCTATATACCATCCCTCCGACAAGGCGGGTTGGCAGTCCACTGGCTCGTGCAAAAGAGGCAAACATTACAGTTCTTTCTATATAATCTCCTGATTGTGATTTAAAGATGTCCATAGAATTTGACAGCACAAACATCGGCATAGACCGGACCGTAAAATAGAGGGATGAATTCAGGTATCGTGCCATACGGAAGGCATCATTTTTTTCTATTACTGCAAAGTTGTGTGCATTTGCCTGTACGGTTTTATTCGTGCTCAAGACCCATTCATCAGGGTCGAGATACCTTCCTAATGTATTATTTTTATAAGGTAGTGTATAAGTTCTCTCTTTTATTTTTTCTATATCTTCTTTCTCTATCAAAAGAACATTATTTCTATATGTCACAAGACTATTTTCATAAAGGTGCGAATCTAATTGGTATCCTTCAATCTTTATTTTTAAAAAGTTTAATTTCTCAGTGTCCGGAATAGGTTTATTTGATTTTAAAAACGGTAAGGAAGTGTAGTCAAAAAGTATTTTATCGGTAGGGTCTTTCGCAATGTATTCAGCCTGCGAATAGAGTATCATTCCTGAGGGGTATTCTTCTTTTACGATTACGCCCTTTTCATTACTCCATAAAATTGAATTACCTGTTCTGAACTTGTATAAACTCAGGATATTTATCCCTACCTTTATCGGTCTGATTTCCTCGAGAACAACTTTCATATCATCAACTGATAAATTGATGAAATTGAGCATGGGTATGAGAAAGGTTGTATTTGGAGAAGGATTTTTCTGATGAAGCGTTGGGATAAGGGTTACAGGGAGATGAAAATTCCTGCCCCCTGTTGATGTCTTGTAAGTCTTTCTTTTTTCAGGGGATTCAAGGAAGAAGATTATGCTTTCAGAATCGACCTCTCCTCTGACTCTAAGCCCTTTTTCACCTTTGAAATGAGATGTATACTCAAATGATTTTATCGAATAGTATGAATCGCAAAGACATCTCAGCTTTTCAATAAAGACTGCTTTTTCTTCTTTCCCTGTGGTTTCTTTTATAACATCCATTTTGCTTTCATCTGTTATTATAATTTCACTCCCGGCCTTTTCGATATCAGTTCTGGCAAAACCTATTTTTTTACTCCCAAAATAAATGTCATACCAATAGGTATTTTTATCAAAGGACTCCTTTATTGCCTGTGCTTTTTCTAATGGGACACCCGCATAGTTTTTATACAACAAAATAGCTATTAAGGTAATCCATACGCAAAAGACAAATACATTTATTATTTTTACTGTTCGTGACATCAAAATATAATATCACATTTTATCAATGACTTTTAAAAAGCAAAGGCATCCACAGTTTCGAAGCACAAAAGTGTTAAAATATTTAGATGTCTGAAAGAAAACTTATCATTGAAGGTGCCCGGCAGAATAACCTCAAAAATATCAGCCTCAGTCTGCCCCATGACAGAGTGATCGCAATCACAGGGGTATCTGGCTCCGGGAAATCTTCTCTTGCCTTTGATACCGTCTTTGCAGAGGGTCAGTGGAGGTTTATTGAATCTCTTTCAACCTATGCGAGACTCTTCCTCGAAAAACTCGACAGGCCCGATGTTGATGCCATTCACAACATAAGACCGGCAATAGCTCTTGAACAGAGGAACCCTGTACGGGGGTCACGGTCTACTGTGGGGACCCTGACAGAGATTTATGACCTCTTCAGACTCCTGTACTCAAAAGTTTCTACACCTTTCTGCCCGAACTGTGGAAAGGAGATAAAAATGTGGAATCCTTCACAGGTAGTTTCAGAGCTTATAGAGAAACACCATGATGAAAAGGCAATCATAGTTTTTGAGACGAATAAATCAGTAGATGAATTAAAAAAACGGGGATTTTACAGGGTATGGCTCAATGGTGAGGTCGTTGATATTTCAGAAATGAGCAGTGAGCAAGCTATCAGCCATCAGCTATCAGCTCATTTGCTTAATATCGTTCTTGACAGACTTGTGATAAAGGATGATCCAAGGCTATCAGACTCGATTGAGATGGCATGGAGAGAAGGACAGGGGAGGATGAAGGTTGTCATTATTAATAAAGCTCTCAGCTCTCAACTCTCAACTCTCAGCTTTTCCTCTGAAAACGCATGTGATGTATGCAATATTGAGCTTCCGAAACCATATCCGCTTTTATTCTCTTTCAACCATCCTGTTGGTGCATGCCCGGAATGTAAAGGTTTTGGCAATATTCTGAACTATGATGAGGATCTTATTATTCCTGATAAAAACCTTTCTTTGTCAAAGGGTGCTGTTGCGCCGTGGAACATGTCCGGATACAGGTGGTGGAAGGAACAGCTTATTAAAGATGCTTATAAAGAAGGCATTGATACGAATAAGCCATACATTGAGTTTTCTGATAGAGAAAAATCACTCCTCTTTAAAGGAAGTGATAGTTTTTACGGAATAGATGACTTTTTTGAGGAGATAGAAAGTAAAAAGTACAAGCTTCATATAAGAGTGTTCCTGAGCAGATATAGGAGAGCAGTTACCTGTTCCCATTGTGAAGGAAAGAGATTGAGAAAGGAGTCACTTGCATATAAGCTCTCTGGCCTTGATATCGCGGACCTTTGTGTATTGCCGGTGTCTGATACAATTAAGTTTTTTGAGTCCGCCTCAGGCGGACTTAATCTCTCACCGTTTCAGAAAGACATGGCAGGAGAAGTTCTCAGGCAGATTACTATAAAACTCAAAATTCTCCAGCGTGTTGGTCTTGA
>JAOUJR010000142.1 GCA_029883145.1 Nitrospirota bacterium | reverse complement strand
AGCTTCAGGATGCGCTGAGCCCGGTCCTCATGAGAGAAGAGGGTAACGAAGAGTACAGGTGCGTGGTTATGCCGATGAGAATATAAAAATTGTAAAGCGTGAACCGTGATGAGTAAGAGGTACAGAAAAAACCCTTACTGATTACAGATTATGCATGACGCATACCATAGTTGAGAAGGAGAGACGAGATTGGAAGATAGAGTAAATGAGAACGATTCATATACTGCTGAAGATATTAAGATACTCAAAGGTCTTGATGCGGTCAGGAAAAGGCCTGCAATGTTCATAGGCTCCACAGGTATTGAAGGGTTGCACCATCTTGTCTATGAAGTAGTTGACAACAGCGTTGATGAATCGCTTGCAGGTTTTTGTAAGAATATAGAAGTGACCATTCATCACGACGGGAGTTGCACGGTGATAGACGATGGCAGAGGCATACCAACTGATCCTCATCCTGGAGATCCTGACGGGCGTTCTGCAACAGAGGTTGCGCTCACAGAGTTACACGCAGGGGGGAAATTTGAATCTAAGGCATACAGGATATCAGGCGGATTGCATGGAGTCGGTGTATCAGTAGTGAATGCACTTTCAGAATGGCTTGACGTAGAAATACGGCAGAACGGGACTGTCTATCAGCAACATTATGAGAGGGGTGTACCGTCAGGTCCTCTTACTATAGTTGGAAAGACAAAAAGAAGAGGGACAAAGGTGACGTTTAAACCTGACTCCGAGATATTCGAAATATTAGATTTCAGTTACGATATCTTATCCCAGAGGCTGAGGGAGCTGGCATTTCTAAACAGAGGGCTCAAGATAAATCTCTCAGATGAAAGGACAGAAAAGAAACAGGTATTCAATTATAGCGGTGGAATTGTATCTTTTGTTGAGCACCTCAATAAAAATAAGACGCCGATTCACCATAAACCCATTTACATATCCGGTGAAAAAGAAGATATCATCCTTGAAATAGCCCTCCAGTATAATGACGGCTACACAGAGACAATTTACACCTTTGCGAACAATATCAATACAAAAGAGGGCGGGACTCATCTTATCGGTTTTAAGTCAGCACTGACAAGGACAGTAAATACCTATGCAGTCTCCTCAGGATTGCTGAAAGACGGGAAGGAGTCTCTTTCAGGAGATGATATAAGAGAGGGTCTTACTGCAGTGATTAACGTCAAGCTTCTCTCTCCCCAGTTTGAGGGCCAGACAAAGATGAAGCTTGGAAACAGCGAGGTGAAGGGAATAGTAGAATCTATAATGAATGAGACACTTGGCAACTATTTCGAGGAAAATCCATCTGTAGTGAGAAAGATTGTTGAAAAGGCACTCCAGGCATCAAGGGCACGGGAGGCAGCAAGGAAGGCAAGGGAGTTGACAAGGAGAAAAGGAGTACTTGAAGACACAGGCCTGCCTGGAAAACTTGCAGACTGTTCCGAGAAAGACCCTGCATTGAGTGAGATTTTCATTGTTGAAGGAGATTCTGCAGGGGGATCTGCAAAACAGGGCAGAGACAGACGTACTCAGGCCATACTTCCCCTCAGAGGTAAGATATTGAATGTAGAGAAGGCGCGGTTTGACAAGATGCTCAGTTCAGAGGAGATAAAGGTACTCATTACTGCCCTGGGCACAGGGATAGGGCCTGATGATTTTGATATATCAAAAATAAGGTACCACAAGGTTATTCTCATGACAGATGCTGATGTTGACGGCGCGCATATAAGAACATTACTCCTCACCTTTTTTTACAGGCAGATGCCCCAAGTGATAGAAAAGGGATATCTTTATATCGCCCAGCCACCACTCTTCAAGGTGAAAAAAGGAAGGACAGAGAAATATATTCAGAATGAGACAGAGATGCAGAGCATGCTCTTTGAACTTGCTTCAGAAGACCTCGAGATTTCTATAAGGGGTCAGGCATTGAGGGGGAAGGCACTTATCACGCATATAAAAAGGCTTTTCAGGTTTGAGCGGCTGATTGAATGGTTTGAGAAGAGAAGAAAAGACCCTGAGCTTTTACGATTTATCCTTTCAGTAGGAATCAATAAGGACACATTGAAAGACAACGTGAAGATAAAAGAATTCCTGAGGATGATAAAAGAAAAAGACCAGAGCGTAGCGATAGGTGAAATACAACTTGATGAAGAACATCAGACCTACGGGGTTGAAATAAGGAGGCATAATTATAAACTCAACCTGGACACCAATTTCCTTACCTCTCCTGAGTTCAGGGAGCTGGTGAACCTTTACAGCATCATAAGGGATCTCGGAGAAACGCCCTATAAGATACAGCTTAAGGAAGGGACAAGAGAGATAGCCACAAGCACAGAGCTTCTTGACATTGTGTATGCAACAGCCAAGAAGGGACTCACTATCCAGCGGTATAAAGGACTTGGAGAAATGAATCCCCAGCAACTCTGGGAGACAACAATGGATACTGAAAAAAGGACACTCCTTCAGGTAAATGTCCAGGATTCTGTGCAGTCAGACGAGATTTTCACCATTCTCATGGGGGATCAGGTAGAACCAAGAAGAGAGTTCATTACTACCCATGCCCTCGAAGCGAGGAATATAGATGTATAAATTATTGCTCATAGCTCGTTACTCATTGCTTCTTTTCGTTTCTGTTTTGATACTTGCATCATGCGGGAAGAAAGTAGTGAAAAAGGTTTCGATGGAATCGAAGACCGCAAATGAGATTTTTGCACTTGCAGAGACTGTGAGAAAAGCCTATGTAAACAATGACCGCGCAACCCTCGAAAAAAATTTTACAAAAGAGGGCTATCGAGAACTTATCGGAGCCATGAAGAGCTTTGAGAGCGTTGAGCTCACCTTTACTCCACGATGGGTTGACATAGAAGATTCAGTGAGTTACCTTAATGTCTCCTGGAAAGGCACATGGGTGGTCAGTGGCAAAAAGAGTGATGAAAGAGGCATGGCGGTCTTTGTGCTGGAAGGAAAACCTCCAAAACTTGCCAGGGTATTAAGGGATAATCCATTCAAACAGCCTGACTAAAAAAGTATTTAGTGTTAAGCAACTGAAATCTTTTTACAACTTTGAGAACCTCTTAGATAACGCGTCCTTATATTTAAAATGGTCCTTACTTGAAAATTACACCTGATAATCATATAGAGGGCACCTCCTGAGCATATCGTTTTACGGTATGCTCAAGGGAAGACGTCAATCTTAACCTTTGGGAGGTGCCGTATGAGATTATATGCAGCTTTTGATTTACATTCAAGTAACTCGTATTTAGGTATCAGCGATGAGAAAGGCGAGAGGATATTTAAGAAGAAACTTCCGAATGATCCAGCGAAGATCAAAGAAGCACTCAGACCATTCAAAACTAACATTGAAGGAATAGTTGTGGAGTCGACATATAACTGGTACTTTTTGGTTGACCTGCTTCGGGAGGAAGGGTACCGTGTGCATCTGGCCAATGTAATGAAAACC
The DNA here is from genome assembly GCA_029883145.1 of Nitrospirota bacterium. GTDB lineage: Bacteria > Nitrospirota > Thermodesulfovibrionia > Thermodesulfovibrionales > SM23-35 > VGWZ01. The sequence continues at coordinate 1,823 of JAOUJR010000142.1, read as the reverse complement.
CAGCAATACTCTGGACTGAAATACTCCGATGATAAGCATGATGCATTTTGGCTTACCGAGATGCTACGGCTTGGCATACTGCCGGAGGGATACATTTATCCAAAAGAAGAGCGGCCTATACGTGACCTGTTAAGAAAGAGGGGACATTTAGTAAGATTGCGTACATCACTCATTGTCAGTCTTCAGAATATTATCGCACGTAACCTTGGCAGCAGGCTTAAGGCAAATGATGTGAAAGTTCTGACGACGGACAGAGTAACCCCTCTGTTTCAGGGGAATGAGGACCTTGCACTGGCTGGTAAAGTGAGCAAGGAGGCCGTAGATTTCATGACCAGGCAGATCAAGGCCATTGAGACCAGCATTACTGAAAGGATAAAGTTAAGCAATCCCTATGACCGTCTCTTGAGCATTCCGGGAGTTGGAAAGATTCTCGCATTCACAATTCAATTGGAGACCGGCCCGATTGATCGATTCCAGAAAGTAGGCAACTACGTATCGTATTGCAGGAAGGTACCAAGCGGGAGGTTTAGTAATGACAAGAAGAAGGGCACGGGCAACAGGAAAAACGGCAACAAGTATCTGGCATGGGCCTACTCCGAGGCATCTGACCATGCGCGGTTGGTCCATTCCGAATCCCGAAGATATTACCAGCGCAAGCTGCAGAAGACGAACGCTGCAATAGCACACAATGCTCTTGCTCACAAACTGGCCAGAGCGGCGTATTACATCATGAGGGATGGAGTTATATTTATGCCGGAAAAAGCCTTTGCATAAGAATCTGGCGGGGATGGTGAACCTGTTTAGTTGTTGGAAAAAAACCAAGCACCTGAGTGGCAAACCGTCCCCTCCAGTAACATAAGAGTTATCGGCGTCTTTACTGTCCGCGTCGGGAGCCACTGTTGGGTGGTTCATAACCATGCGATCTGAGATATAACAAATGGACCCGACCCGGAACCGAAGGTTTTCTGGTCCGCATTGTAAGCGGAAAGGGTTTGCCTTGCAGTACAGTCTTAGGGCACGACCTTAATCCTGATGGGTGCGTGGCGCAGTGAAGACTGACGCACTGAAGTAAAGAAAAAACGGCAATGGTAATAGACAATGATAACTTAAAGCTACAAAGACAAGAACAACTTTCTTGGTATAGGATCGTTTTTTCTCTTGACAGGTGCCCTCTATATGGGTACTACTAATATTCAGATATGCCAGAGCTATATAAAAACTATCATTTTAAGAGAGCACCTTGTTTAAAATATCTTTGGTGTCTTGAATTGCCATTTTTTTAAAATAATCTGAAGATTCCACCTTATTCACATCAAGGTTTCTCCCATTTGCATAAAGTTCCCATATAGCTGTTGATATTCTATTAAGAAAATCTAACATGTTTTCTAATTCGCCAATAGAGGTTTTTGAAAATAAAGCATCTTCTTTGTCGATATATTTTTTATCTTTATGAGCAAGTAGCTTATTCCGAATTTTTGTATAATTTTTGTTGAACATTTCCTTACACGTATCTATTTGTTTAGTCAAAACAGTAAAATCTTCAGAAGTAACAGGTTCGGTGGGGATACATCTCATATACTTTTCTAATAGTTCTGGATGAAGAGCTTTACTTTTTCTCTTTTCTAATTGGTCTTTTGAAAAGATATTTTTGTTATTCACACAATACTTTATAAGATAACTTACAGTAAATGGATCATCCTTGTGGGTGTCAAATATCCTACTAAGAGTTATGAGAAAATTAACTTGTAACGAGTGCAAAACTCTTTGCCAAAATAACGGTGTTCTATTTATTTTATTTAATAACTTATTACTTTCCGCTATCG
>JAOUJR010000141.1 GCA_029883145.1 Nitrospirota bacterium | reverse complement strand
TTAAAGCACCATATTATGACGGTGCAGATTTACTGGTGGCTGCTGATTGTTGCGCTTATGCATATGGGGGGTTTCACAATGACTTTATCAAAGGTTATACATTAGCAATTGGATGCCCGAAACTTGATAATGACAGTGCATATGTGGAAAAACTGGTGAGTATACTCAGCGAAAATAATATCAAATCTGTAACAGTTACCTATATGGAGGTACCGTGCTGTACGGGTTTGCTAAGATTGGTTGAGGAAGCGGTGAAACTGAGCGGAAAAGATATCCCGATAGAGAAAGTAGAGATAGGTATAAGAGGCCAGCTAAAAATGCAACATTTTTATAAAGTAGGAGCTTGATGACCCTGAACGAACTGTCGCTTGCTCGCAAGAGCTCTTTACTTGTAAAATAATTTATGTTATTTTACTGAACTTGTACTTTATAGTCCTGGTATTAAGGAGGAAAGGGTTTTGAAGTTGTAAGTTTAAATATGGGCGATTTTTGAATCGCCCATATTTTTGAAAGGGGTTTTGTTGTGTTAATTATAGGTGAAAAACTGAGCATAATGGCAAAAACGGTTCGGGAAGCGATGATGAATAAAGATAAAGGACCTATCCAGGATATTGCTACCACTCAGCAGAAGGCTGGTGCTGGGATGATAGATGCAAATATAGGTCCAGCTGAAGACGGTGGAGAGTCATTGATGGAGTGGATGGTGTCCACTATACAGGAAGTTGTTCATCTCCCTGTATGTCTCGATACAACCAATTATAATGCAGTAGAGGCTGGTCTAAAGATCCATAACAACGAATGGGGAAGGCCCATGATAAACTCTACATCTAATGACCCTGAGAGATTTCCGATGCTCGAACTTGCAGCTAAATATAATGCAAAGATAATTGGTCTTACAGTTGGTAAGGGTGGCCTGCCTGCAGATGCTGAAGAGAGGACTGCCATAGCAGCAGAGATTATGGGAAGGGCTATGGAGTATGGAGTTCCACTTGAAAATTTATACCTTGATCCACTTGTACTTCAGATTGCGACCTCACAAGACCATGCCTTGAAGGTCATTAAGGCAATAAAGATGTTTCAGGAATTGAATGATCCAGCAATGAAGACAGTAGTAGGCCTGAGTAATGTATCAAATGGTTGTCCGAAACAATTAAGGCCGATACTGAACAACTATTTTTTTTCCCTATTAATGTATGAAGGACTTACTGCGGTGATCGCAGATCCACATGAGATTACAACAACGGTAAAGACTATAAATGTAATACTGGGGAAGACACTCTACGCCCATTCATATTTGGAAATGTGATAAGAGCTAAGGGCAAAGGGCTAAGAGTCTAAAACTCTATGCTCTACGCTCCTCGCCCTAAGCTAAAGATGAGGAAGACTTGGCTTTTACGCCTTCAAAAGAGACATATACAGGCAAGGTTAATTCGGTAACAATTGGGATTGATGAAAGCACAGTTACCTTTGGAGGAGAGCATGTCCTGCCATTTCATACCTTTGAAGGCGTAGTGCCTCACAGACCGGTCATTGCGTATGAGATACAGGATGTCCCTCCGGATGATTGGCCTGAAAATGTACAGAAACCATTCGAGACTGTTTCACATGATCCTGTTACCTGGGCAAAGTTCTGTCAGGATGTTCTTAAGGCAAAGATTATAGCGCTCAGACTTAAAGGTACTCATCCAGACAGTAAGAACCGCTTGCCTGAGGATGCAGCAAAAACGGTAAAAGAAGTTCTTTCTGCGATAAATGTTCCTGTAATAATACTCGGGAGTAACCACACTGAAAAAGATGCATCTGTTTTAGTTGCTGCAGCTGAGGCTGCGAAAAATAAAAACTGTATCATAGGTAAGGCACAGGAGGCTAACTATAAGACGATCGCTGCTGCAGCAATGGCAAATAACCACAAATTGATTGCAATGTCAGAACTCGATGTAAATTTATGCAAACAGTTGAATATTTTGATTACACAGTTAGGCTTTGACAGAGAGAAGTTAATTATAGACCCGATGTGCTCAGCTCTCGGATATGGGCTTGAATATACCTATTCGGTTATGGAGAGGATAAGGTTTGCAGCGCTTATGCAAAATGATCTCTCTATGCAGGCACCGATGGTAGGTGATATAGGGCTGTATGTCTGGAAAGTAAAAGAAACACAGGCTTCTGAAACAGATATACCCCAGTGGGGTTCTATAGAGGAGAGGGGAATAACATGGGAAGCTGTTACCGCAATAGCCCTGCTTTTTGCTGGCGCTGAACTCCTCATAATGAGGCACCCGAGGGCTGTAGATGCGGTGGAAAAAGTAATTGATGAGTTTGTGGAGGGTTAAGTGGCGTTAACCGGTGTTGAGATATTTAAGCTTCTGCCAAAGACAAACTGCAAAAAATGCGGTTATCCGACCTGTCTTGCCTTTGCAATGAAGCTTGCACAGGGTCAGGTCACTATCGATTCATGCCCTGATATTCCTGAAGACATAAAGCAGAAACTTGCCGAGACATCTGCTCCTCCGGTAAAACCGATTGTATTCGGTGTAGGTGATCGGGCAGTAAAGCTTGGAGAGGAGACGGTACTTTTCAGACATGAAAAAAAGTTTGTAAACCCCTGTGTCTTTGCACTTGAAATAAAAGACACACTTGCTGAGAGTGACATACAGAGAAGAATTGAAGAAGTACTCAATTCAGAGATAGAGAGGGTTGGTCAGAAACTGAGAATAGATGGGATTGCTCTTACAAATGACTCTCACGATGGAGGCAGGTTTGATGCTGCTGCAAAGATTATTGCAGCAAAAGCGCCTTATGTCCCTGTTATATTCTGCACGGATAATCCTGTTAATGCAGAAACCGCAGTAAAACTTTTTCCAGATAAGAGACCAATTATATATGGTGCAAACTCTGAAAATTATGAGTCAATGGCAAATACTGCAAAAACATGTAAAGCAATCCTTGGAGTTGCTGTATCTTCCGACTTTGGCAGATCAAGTGGAGGGCTTGATGAACTCGCTACTCTTACTGAAAAGATTAAAGCACTTGGTGTTACAGATATAGTCATTGATTCAGGCGCAAAGAAGGCAAAAGATATTCTTAGAGATAATACATTTATAAGGAGAGCTGCAGTGAAAAAGAATTTTAAGCCTCTTGGTTATCCTGTTATCACTTTTGCTCAGCGTGAGGATAGCCTCATCGAGGCACTTATCACCGCATTAGGTGTTGCAAAATACTCTTCAATAATCGTTCTGAGCAGTATTGAGAAATGGAAGAACCTTGCACTATTTACCTTAAGGCAGAACCTTTACACAGACCCTCAGGTTCCAATGCAGGTGAAACAAAATATTTATAAAATCGGGGAACCAACTTCTGATTCTCCATTGTTTATTACCACAAACTTTTCACTTACCTACTTTATTGTTTCTGGCGAGATAGAAAACAGTAAAGTTCCAAGTTATATCGCTGTTATGGATTGTGAGGGCCTTTCAGTGCTTACTGCATGGGCAGCAGGAAAGTTCACCGCTGCAAAAATTGCACATTTTATAAAAGAGAGCGGCATCGAAAATGAGGTAAAGCACCGAGAGATTATTATTCCTGGTTATGTGGCAATACTCAGTGGTGCAATAGAGGAAAAGCTTGAAGGCTGGAAGGTAACTGTTGGTCCGAGAGAGGCGAATGGAATCCCTGCATTCTTGAGATCGAGGGCAGCATGAGGCAATGGTAGAGAACGGGTGCCTTTCAGAGAGGCGTATTGTCTGTAATGATGTTGCCATAACTGCTCTTGATTTATATAGTAAATAATATATAAAATACTCTAAAAGCTGGTTAAAGTTCCCATTTTTTTATCTGAGGAGGTTGAAATGTCCAAGATTATTGCCTCTGCAGCTATAAGAGGTGCGAATATGCTCGTTAAGCAGGCTGAAGAGATGCTCGAAAAGGCTCTTGCAGAAAATGGTGAGAATCAAACATTTGAATTTCCTGATACTGCTTTTTTTCTCCCAATGATCTATGCGATGACAGGCTTTGCAGTAAAGACACTTGGTGACATGAAGACAGCGCTTGGAATGACAAAGGAATTACTTCATCCAGAACCTGAAGAGAATCTCTGGAAACCCTACCTCGGTGAGGCTCTCGATTCTGGTATGGCAACACTTTTTGTAGAAGAGATAATAATGGCATTGAGGTATATCAACGGTCTTGAGCCAGGAGTTGATAACGAGACAGGTTATGTCTATAACGGATTTATCACAGATACTGTTCAAAGGAATTTAGGCATTCAACTCGTTGATGGTACTATGCCGGGTTTTGCTGCAGTCATTGGCGCTGCGCCTGATGATGATACTGCGGTAAGAATTATCAGGGAACTTCAAGAGAAGAATATCCTTATATTTCTCTCAGGTCATGTAAATGGGAACAGTGTTACAAAACAGCTTTTAAGAAAAGGTGTTGAACTTGGGTGGGATACAAGGATAGTACCAGTAGGTCCTGAAACAGAGCACACAATATATCCTTTAAACTGGTCAGTAAGAGCGGCACTTATATTTGGAGGGAAGAAGCCCGGTGATTTCAGAGGGAGTCTCAAATATACAAAGGACAGGGTTTTTGCTTTTGCCTTAGTCTTGGGTGAACTTGATGACATCAAGTGGACGACTGGTGCAGGTGCTATAAATATGGGGTATCCAGCAGTTTGTGATACAGATATTCCGGTCATACATCCAACAGGTGTATGTATTTATGAAGAGGTTGATAAAGAGCCTGACCACAATAAGATTGTTCAAAAGGCAATCGAGGTCAGGGGGTTGAAAATTATTGTGAAGAAGCCTCCAATACCTGTTGCTTTCGGGCCTGCATTTGAGGGTGAGAGGATAAGAAAAGAGGATATGTTTATAGAGTTTGGCGGAAATCGTACACCTTCATTCGAATGGGTGAGAATGAGGGAAATGGATGAGATAGAAGATGGTAAGGTTTTAGTTGTTGGCAATAATTGGCATGAAAGATATGAACAAGGTGGTCAAATGCCTCTTGGAATAATTGTTGATGTTGCAGGCAGAAAGATGCAGAAAGATTTCGAATCGGTTATGGAAAGGAAAATCCACTCTAACATTAACGAGGCTCAGGGTGTATGGCATATGGGCCAGCGTGATATAAACTGGATGAGGATAAGCAATAATGCCAGAAAAGAGGGATTTACACTTGAGCATCTTGGTGTGATAAATGTGACCATGACCCACAACCGATTTAGAACAATTGTGGACAAGGTTCAGGTGACGTTATATACAGATGAAGCAGATGTAGTGAGGCTACAGGATGAGGCCAGAAAAGTATATAAAGAGCGTG
>JAOUJR010000140.1 GCA_029883145.1 Nitrospirota bacterium | reverse complement strand
TCCAGACGAGCCATTGTTTGGGGAAGATGTTTTTATCTTGGAAGAGGAGTTATCTATCGGAGATGTAGAAGGAAAAGAAGAGCAAATGTTTAAGAACATATTTGATGTTGCAGTAGATGAGAACGAAAATATTTATATATTAGATTTGAACCAGAGACAAATCAGAGTATTCGATAAAAAAGGTAAGTATTTAAGAAACGTTGGCAAGCTCGGTCAAGGACCGGGCGAGTTCCAATACCCCAGACAAATTATAATTTCACCCAATCAAGAATTTGTCATATGTGACCCGATAGTAAGGCGACTTTTCTTTTTTTCACTTGATGGCGTATTTAGAAAAGACACTCCTACCTGGACAAAGGGGAGACTTTTAAGAGTTATGCTTGACTCGAAAGGTAAAATAATCGGTGAAGTGCCTTTGGTAGGTGAAAAACAAGGCTTTTCCTTAAGAAAGTTTGGCCCTGATTTTGAAGAGTTATATACCATCGCTACTAGAGAAAGAGAAAAAATACCTATATTGGAAAGTTTGGCACCTAGTATTGTCTGGTGCCTATCAGAGAGTGATGAAATCATCTGGGGGGACTCAGAAAAGTATGAAATTAACATTCAAGATAGGAATGGGAATCTGGTTAAGAAAATTATTAAAGAATATGAGCCAGTAAGAGTTATCGAAGAAGAACATAATGAACAAATAAAAAGAAAATTTGGGGGAAGACCGATACCTCCTGAGTTTGAACAGGAGCTTCCTAAGTATTATCCTACATTTAAGACTTTCATGGTGGATTATGATGGAAGATTATTTTCAAGTACCTTTGAAAAATCTAAAAGTGGCGAAGGATATTATTGTGATGTTTTTAATTCAGAAGGGAAATATATTGTCAAGATTCCTTTTAAGACTCAGCCTCGGGTATGGAAAAATCAAAAGCTTTACACCATAGAAGAGGATGAAGAGGGATATCAATACGTCAAACGCTATAAAGTCACCTGGAAATTCTGACCTGCCCCATACCCGGAAGCCAAAGAGCCAGGTGAAGGAGTAAGGCTTGACAAACTCCACGTCTGTGACCTGAGTCTGTGAATTGATAACAGAGTTTCTGGATTCTAAACTGGGGGAAGGTGTAATCCAGTGCAGAGGGGATGGAAAATGAAAAAAGCAATAATAGTATTACTGCTTCTATTCAGTGTTTCGTATTTGTTAATGGTCCAAAAGAAAAGGCTTGGATACAATCCTGAAAATTTCCCACAAATTATTACTGAAAAGGACTTTGATAAGGAACCTTATGTGAATAAACTTCATGGATTTATTGGATGGGACTATCAGAATAAGGACTTCTCACAATTATCATTTGAATTTTTAGCGATGCAGGCGTTTGATAGCCATACAAAATGGCCCAAAGAGAATAAAAGGGACTGTAAGAAAAACTGTGTAAACCTCCTTAGTGATATAATTCATGAGGAGGTGTTATATTTATAGGAATTTCCTTTTTGGCCTTGCTCTAAATCCCTCACAATTTTCCGCAATTTTCACCCACTGATATCCTGAAATGAGATTATTACATCCAAACTGGCAAGGTCAACGATTCAAAAAGCGGAACAAATCATCCAAACCCTCCAAACCATAAAGTTTAAGATAGACTCGGCTATCGAATAGACAAGAAACAGCCACAAAGGCTCTTAGAAATACTCCTCCCTCTCCTCGCCTGCCATCAGGAGTTCCTGCTGGACCTTATTTGGTGGAGGTGGCCGCTCAGCCTCGAAGGTGAGCTTCAGGTGGCGGATGATCCTATCAATAACTTTGTGATCTTCGATAAAGGAGATGACTTTCATCTTTGTGCCGCAATGAGGGCAGAGGAGAGGATCAACTTCATAGATTTTTCTTATCATCTCCGCCCAGCCTTTGGAAGGCACAAATATAGTCTTTTCTTCAATGATAGGGGGAGAGGAGAGTGCAGAGACAGCTTTGCGTATCTTCCCCCTGTGGGCATTGGAGTAAAGGCCGTAGTAGCGAATCATGATATATGAGTATCTTGACTCTCATCCTGCATGACTCTATGCTTACAATCATAAACAAGTCAAAAGATAATGGGCTTATTACTCAGGTTATAGGTCCAGAGAGGGCACATAACCTGTTCATTAGCCCCTGGGCTAAAAAAGGGTTTCAGTTGCCGCTAACTAACTTTAAAATCAGCGAGTTAGTAACACAAAGCGGTCTTCAATCAAAAGGGCTCATAACCCGGAGGTCGTTGGTTCAAATCCAGCCCCCGCTACCATCTTAAACCTCAAATCATAAGCACATCTGGTGACAAACATGGGGAGGTCTGCTTTCCCGTTCAATTGACATCATATTCCCTGATATGATAATAATTGCAGTAGCCAAGATAGAGATCAATTGAGTTTAAGCAAGAGTCTAATTGCCATCTGAGAAAGATGGGGTGAAAATGACAATCAAATGCCCCCAATGTCAGTTTGAGAATCCCGACGATACTATTTATTGCGGGAAATGTGCATCACCTTTGAAACCTTCTGAAGAGATCGCTGTGACAGAAACCATTGAAACACACAAGGAAGAATTGACCACAGGCTCCACTTTTGCTGGAAGGTATCAGATTATTGAGGAGCTTGGAAAAGGGGGCATGGGGAAGGTCTACAAGGTTCATGACACCAAGATAAAAGATAAAATCGCTCTAAAGCTCATCAAGCCCGAGATTGCAAAGGATAAAAAGACAATCGAAAGATTCAGCAACGAGCTGAGGTTGACCCGCAAGATCAGGCACAAGAATATCTGCCAGATGTTTGATCTTGGTGAGGAGCGAGGAACACATTTCATCACCATGGAATTTGTGGAGGGGCAAGACTTAAAAAAGCTGATTAGGCAAACAGGACAATTAGCAATTGGCACCACAATTAATGTTGCAAAACAAGTCTGTGATGGGCTAGTCGAAGCTCATACATCGGGAGTCGTACACAGAGATCTAAAACCAAACAACATAATGATTGACGCTGATGGGAATGCGCGGATAATGGATTTTGGGATTGCAAGATCACTTGAAACGAGGGGGATTACTGATGCGGGAGTGATGATAGGGACACCAGAGTATATGAGTCCTGAGCAAGTAGAGGGGAAGGAAGTCGATCAGAGGTCAGATATTTATTCGCTGGGAGTGATTCTTTATGAGATGGTGACAGGGCGAGTGCCATTTGAGGGGGAGACGTCTTTAAGTATAGCCATGAAACATAAGAGTGAAGAGCCTCCAGATCCCAAAGACCTAAACGACCAGATTTCTGAAGGTTTCAGCCAAGTGATATTGAGATGCATGAAAAAGGATAAAGAGAAGAGATATCAGGATGCAGAAGAGCTTCTTTCTCAATTGAACAATCTCGAAAAAGGAATTTCTACTACAGGGAGGATTTTTTCTGAACAAAAACCTACAGCCGAGACAACCAGTGAAATAAGATGGAAAAACTCTATAGCTGTGCTTCCTTTTGTGGATTTGAGCTCCCAGAGAGATCAGGAGTATTTCTGTGATGGGATGACTGACGAGATCATATTGAAACTCTCCAAGCTCGCGGATTTGAAGGTGATTTCCCGGACTTCAGTAATGCGTTATAAAAACACAGAGAAAGACATCAGAGAGATTGGTCAGGAGTTGGGAGTGGCAACCATTATGGAAGGAAGCATACGGAAAGAAGAGAATAACATCCGTATTAGCGCTCAACTGATTAATGTGGAAGATGGATTTCATCTCTGGTCAGACAAATATGACCGGAAGCTTGAACGAATTTTTGAAGTTCAAGAAGATGTGTCCAGATCCATAGCGGATGCATTGATGAGAGAAAAACTCACAGTTGACTCACTTGATACGGCTATCAAGACCAACCGTCCAAGCAAAATTGAAGCTTATGACTATTGCTTGAGAGGGTGGTATTTTACAAATAGTAAGTATGCTATTTCTTTTAAAGAAGCAGATTTTCAAACCGCATTGAAGATGTTTAGAAGAGCCCTTGAAATCGATCCCAATTATGCTTATGCCTATTGTGGTATGGGTTTTGCTTACCAAAATCATTATACCATAACTCGAAACGAGGAAGATCTTGATCTGGTCATAAAGAATTGTAAAAAATCGTATGAATTGGAACCAAATCTTGTGTGTTCGAATACAGCCCTGGCCTGGGTTTACTATGTAAAAGGTGATTATGACAAGGCTTATAAAAGTTATAAGAAGGCTATATCTATAAACAGTAATATTTCTTCAGTCATCTATTTAATAGCCCGTTTATTCCGGCAAGTTGGATTATTTCGGAAGGCGATTAAACATTGCTCAAGAGCTACAGAACTAGATCCTTTTTATCATTACTATTATTCTCTTCTTGCCAGATGTTTTATGGACATCGGGGAGTTGGAAAAAGCTGAAATTTCTATTGGGAAAGCATATGAGGTTGAACCTGATAGTATTTGGGTTATTCTCGATAAGAGTTTACTCCTTATTAAGATGAGAAAATATAACGAAGCCGAAGAATTGCTTACAAAAGCTGAGAGACTTCATCCTCGGTTTTCAACTATTCAGAATTATAAATCTTTAGTGTTTGCAGCAAAAGGGGAAAAAGATAAAGCTCTTGCCATCAGGAAAAACGGAGCTGTCTACTCTTTATTGGGAATGAAAGATGAAGCGATTCAATATATCGAAGATGAGATGAAGAAAGATTATGAGCATCATGACTGCTCCTATATCTCTTTATTGAATAGTCCTTTCTATTACAGCCTGCGTGATGACACCCGATTTCAAGAGATTTTGAAAAAGGCGAAGCAGAAATACGAGGAGAGATTGAATAAGTTTGGGGATTTGTAGGGAATTGGATAGATTTGCTGAGGATTCAAAAGAGATGCATTCCCAATTATCCTAACTTCGATGATGTTCTGCTCACAGAGTTTTTCTCCCGGGAGGTCTTCTCATTGCTTCTTAGAGGAAAACCTCATTAGCCTGGAACTAGTACGAAAGACAAAGCCATAGAGCATTACGAGACATTCCTCTCCCTCTGGAAGGACGCTGATCCAAGGATACCTGAGGTTGAAGATGCGTGGGAGAGGCTGGCTGGGCTGCAGAAAGTACCTTAGTAGTTAATATTAACTTTCTGTTTTATTAGGTGCTGAACTTTACTCCAGTTAGAAAGCCCTTATCAATTTTTTTCTGCCAAATAACTTCGACAGAAGTCACTATTTGTCTGGCCTCTTCATGTGGCAACCTATACTTCAACTCAAGAATTGTACCGGGAGGAAGCTCATTATTTAACAAAAGACACAATCCCCCTTGACTGATGTCTCGTGTTAAACCCACAT
>JAOUJR010000139.1 GCA_029883145.1 Nitrospirota bacterium | reverse complement strand
GATAGATGTGGGGAGGCTCATGTATTCCTATGCTGGAGGCGCCAGCTCGGTAGAGATCCCGAGTGAGGAATATCTCAGAGAAAAAGGAATGATCAAGTAATAGATCAAAAATTCCTTATTTAATTGCGAGGCGTTGTAGTCGTTTAATATTTGTCGAAGAGTAACTAATATACGTGGTCCTTTCTTATCCAAGGTTGGTCATAGCCGGACTGAAGGGAGGGTCTGGCAAGACCATCCTTTCAGTTGGTCTTATTACATCCTACAGGCAAAAAGGTATTACCATTGCGCCTTTTAAAAAAGGGCCTGATTATATTGATGCTGGGTGGCTTTCATGTGCTGCCAGGCATCCATGTTATAATCTCGATGCCTTTCTGATAGGGGAAGAGAAAATATTGTCTTCTTTCAAAGAGCACGCAAAAGGAGTCCAGTGTGCTGTCATCGAAGGTAATCGCGGCCTTTTTGATGGTATGGATTTTGAGGGGAGATATAGCACAGCAGAGCTGGCCAAATCATTAAGTGCTCCTGTCATATTAATCATTGATTGTACAAAGATGACAAGAACCACTGCTGTCATTGCAGAGGGTATCTCAAAGTTCGATCCTGCTCTCAAAATCAGCGGGGTAATTCTCAATCAGATAGCGAACACTCGTCATGAATCAGTGATAAAGGAATCGTTTAAGAAATACTGTCAGATTCCTGTGCTGGGTGCCCTCCCCAGATTCTCTGAAGAATTTTTTCCGGAGCGACATATGGGATTAACACCATATCATGAACACGAAGAGGTTGAGAAGTCTATTTCTGCTGTTGCAGAGGTAGCAAAACGACACCTTGATTTAGATGCTCTATGGAAAATTGCTCATGAGGCACCACCTTTTTTAGTCAGAAGTCAGGAGTCAGGAGTAAAGAGTCAAGAGATTTACGACTTACGACTCACGACTCACGACTTACCAGTTAAGATTGGTGTTATTAAGGATTCTGCATTTCAATTTTATTATCCTGAAAACTTTGAAGAGCTTCAAAAAAATGGCGCTGAACTGGTAGAAATAAGCGCTTTGCAAGAAAAACAACTTCCTCCAATAGATGCGCTCTATATCGGTGGAGGTTTCCCAGAGACTCATGCGATAGCCCTTGCTGAAAACATTGATTTTCGTCGTAATTTAAAAAAGGCAGTTGAGGATGGATTGCCTGTATATGCAGAGTGTGGTGGCTTTATGTACTTGGGAGAATCTCTTGTGATCGATGAGAAGACATATCCAATGGCAGGCATATTCCCGATCTCATTCTGCCTTGAAAAAAAGCCCAAGGCACATGGGTACACCGTTGTAGAAGTCGATCACTCTAATCCATACTATCCGGTAGGTACTACGCTGAGAGGGCATGAATTTCATTACTCCTGCGTACTCGACATGGGTGAAAGGAATGATATGTATTTTGCCTTTACCATGAAGAGAGGCAAAGGAATTGTTGAAAAAAAGGACGGACTTTGTTATAAAAATGTCCTTGCGACCTATACCCATTTACATGCACTTGGCGCAGTGGAATGGACTCATGGCCTTGTTACTATGGCGTCCTCATACAAAAGGCATCGAGAAAGTAATAACTCACATAATATATTGACTTCTGCTAAAAAATAAGCATAATAATAACAGTACAATTTTAAGAGGAGGGAACGATGAGTGAAGATGCAAAGGAAAAGATTTTAGAGTTTTTAAAAGGCGTTGGTGGGAAGGGAGTAGCTACTCAGGCAGATATTATTAAAGGAACAAAGTTAGATAGAGATACGGTAAAGAAAGCAATCAAGGAGCTGGCATTAGAAGAAAAGATTATAGACGCAGGTGTTGCAGCTGGTGTAGTAGGGTTTAAGATAAAAACATGATCATATTTTAACGTTATTTCTGTTTATATATATATCCTTGAGACAAGGATATAATCTGAAAGATAACGAATTTCATTATTCTTGATTTCTGCAATCCAGTGTACTCGACATGGGTGAAAGGGATGAAATGTATTTTGCCTTTACCATGAAGAGAGGCAAAAGAATTGTTAAAAAAAGGACGGACTTTGTTATAAAAATATCCTTGCGACCTATACCCACCTGCATGAACTCGGAGCAGTTGAGTGGGTAAATGGCCTTATTAATAGGGCAGTTTCTTATAAAAAACAAAGAGAACGAATATGGCACGCACTGAAGAAGCAAAATGTCCGTTTTGTGGGAAACTGATTGATGTTCCACATAAAATACGAACGAGACTCGGGTCTGATATCGTAGGTGGTAGGTGTGAATGCGAGGCAGTATATGTCTTTGACCAAAGTGGGCATAATCTTGGAGAGGCTTATGTAGATGCACTAAACTATGTATGTGAAGGTAAGTGCGACAATCCATGGGAGCTGATACCAGGAGAAGATTACCAGGAACTCACATTGCATTATGAATCACGAACACATTGTTTTGGCAGAAGCAGGTATGGAACGGAAAATATATGTTTTATATTGCTGAAAAAGAAAGATAAATAAACGTCATTTAATGATAAGTTTTTTTTATTTGACCAATGATATAGATGTGTATTAATGTTTATGACTTAAACTGGTATCCAGAGTATACGAAATCACAAAATTATTGTGTTTATTGTATTGTGTGAAACGTATATGCTAATATACTTAGCTTTTAAATTGAATGGAAATTTCTTCCATCAATAAAATTAGATCTTAAGTAAAAAAAAGGAGGTAGACAGATGCCGTATTTGGAGTTTGAAGGACAACAACATGAGGTTGATGAGGAAGGTTATCTTCAGGACTGGGAAGGCTGGAAAGAAGGAATGGCAGGTATAATGGCAGCACAGGACGGGCTCACGCTTACTGATGCGCATTGGGAGATAATAAGGTTCCTCAGGGAATACTTCCTGAAGTTTCAGATAGCGCCCCCGATCAAGGTTCTCGTCAAAGAGATTGCAAAGACTATGGGGCCTGAAAAAGGAAATACCAAGTATCTCTATGAGCTCTATCCCGGTGGACCTGCGAAACAGGCTTGTAGGTATGCCGGACTTCCGAAACCAACAGGCTGTGTATAAAAATAAAGAATAAAGAGGTGGAAAGGAAGGAGCAGTAAGTTTTTTACTTTTCACCTCTTGTTCTTCAATTAAATTTAAAACTTTAATTTGTTTTATAAAAGAATTTTAGCTTGACAAATTGAATTTAAATTATTTTTAATGTGTGCTGCTGTAACGTCCTGAAAGAATAGTTTCTTATTGACAGAAATTTTATACGGATATGCAGTGAGGAAATATGTTCGATTCAAAAACCTGTAGAGCATAGGCGGGATATGAGTTTAGAAGAACTCTTATTAGAAAAGAAACCCATCATTGTGAAGAAGTGGTTTCATCTAATACTGGAAACGTATCCTGCTGATGCCTCACAGTTTTTGAAAAAGCAAAAAAATCAATTCGCTAACCCGGTAGGGCACACCATTTCTCATGGAATCAAAGATCTCTTTGAGGAGCTCCTCAAAGGAATGAATCCTGACAAAATATCTCCTCTTCTCGACACTATTATCAGAATCAGAGCAGTGCAGGATTTTTCTCCATCCAAGGCTGTAGCCTTCATCTTCCTTCTCAAAAAAGTGGTAAGAGAGGAGCTTAAAAGAGAAATCAAGGAACACCAGCTCTCCGACGAGCTTGTAAAGTTTGATTCCATGATAGACGACCTGGCCCTTCTTGCTTTTGATATATATATGCAATGCCGGGAAAAAATTTACGAACTCAAGACAAATGAGTTGAAAAATATGACCTTCGGATTGTTAAAAAGAGCGAATCTGATATATGAGATCCAGGAAGAAGAATCGGATTTCAAAAGCAGTAACATTATAAATTTAAAATGAAAAAGGGGTAACAACATGGGACTCTTATTTTCTTTCTTTGCAGTAATAATTCTCGTTCTGCTTGCATTCGGAGGAGTTCAGGCGGCAAACTTGCAGTATCTCTTCGGAGTTATTATCCCCTATGCGGCTTTTATCACGTTCATTGTTGGAATTTTTTATCGCGTCGCAAAATGGGGCCGTTCACCTGTCCCGTTCCGAATACCTACTACCGCCGGACAAGAGAAATCTCTTCCATGGATCAAGCAGAATAAAATTGATAATCCCTCAAGTGCTCTTGGCGTTATAGTGAGGATGGCATTTGAAGTGCTTCTTTTCCGTTCATTATTCAGAAACACGAAAATAGATTTGAGGGATGGACCAAGGCTTGCTTATGGATCAACGAAGTGGCTCTGGGCAGCAGGACTTGCCTTTCACTGGACCTTTTTTATCATTCTCTTGAGACATCTCAGGTTATTCACCGAACCAATACTCTTCTTTGTCCCACTTATCGAGTCTTTAGATGCTTTTTTCCAGATGGGAGTACCTTTGCTCTATATTACAGATGTCGTTTTCTTAATGGCGGTCACCTTCTTATTCTTTAGAAGAGTGTTAATTCCCCAGGTGAGATACATCTCACTTGCAGCAGATTACTTTCCCCTCTTTCTGATCCTTGGCATCGGAATTTCAGGTGTCCTTATGAGATATTTTTTCAAGGTTGATGTGGTAGGAGTGAAAGAGTTGACAATGGGACTGGTCACCTTTAATCCTGTAGTTCCTGAAGGTATAGGTGTTATCTTTTATATCCATCTGTTTCTTGTAAGCACTCTGCTTATCTACTTTCCTTTCAGTAAGCTGATGCACATGGCAGGAGTCTTTCTCAGTCCCACAAGAAACTTGGCAAATAACAATCGTGAGCGCATGCACATAAATCCCTGGAATTATCCGGTCAAAGTTCATACATATGAACACTATGAGGATGAATTCAGGGAAAAAATGAAATCTGCTGGATTACCAGTGGAAAAGGAGTGAGCAATGGCAATTCCAAAACCTGAAGAACTATCAAAAATAAATTACAAACCCCCACAAACAGGATGGATAGATACCCCTGTTGAAATTAAACCGGGTATGTTCTGTAATGCGTCAAAGCCAAAGACCCTTCAAGCGGTTGATTTTCCAAACCCGAGGACATGGTCTGTAAAGGATGAAGATTGGAAACTGCCCGAAAACTGGCAAGAAATAATTTTAGAAGGGATTAGGGAGAGACTCAGTAAATACCGCACTTTTCGTCTTTTTATGGATATTTGTGTGAGATGTGGGGCATGTGCTGATAAATGTCATTTCTTTATCGGTGGCGGTGACCCAAAAAATATGCCTGTTCTCAGGGCAGAACTTCTCAGGTCAATATACAGAAAATACTTTACAGGGTCAGGAAAGATTTTTGGAAGGCTTGCAGGAGCAAGAGAGCTTAATATCGGGGTACT
>JAOUJR010000138.1 GCA_029883145.1 Nitrospirota bacterium | reverse complement strand
CCTGAAGAACGCCTTCTTTTATCAGAATCTTTTTTCTGGATGGCACGCCTTCATCGTCAACAGGTTTACTTCCGAGTCTTCCCGGGAGAAGCCCGTCATCTACAATATTGATTTTCGGGCTCAGCACCTTTTTGCCGATTTTACCTGCTAAAAGAGATTTACCTTTCTGTACATGTTCTGATGAGAGGGATGATGAAAATACTTCCATAAAATCTGCTGCAACTGACCTGTCAAGAATTACATGTGCCTTTACTGTACTTATTCTTCTTGAGCCAAGGAGCTGGACTGCGCGCCTTGCAGCGTTTTGACCTACGTCTTCGAAAGAGACTTCGTCAAGAAACCTGCTTCCTGCAAAATCCCATCCCATCTGGCTTTCTATTCCATTCTCTGCTACAGCCATAATCTGCGCGATACACGCTGTTGAAGAATAATGAGTATTTATCCCGTTGGAATTCATTATTACTATATCGGCATGTGAAAAAGTCCCAAGCGCTTTTCTTATTTTCTTAATTCTTTTATCCACTTCATATGCTGCATTCTCTAATATACAGACTTTTTTTACAGCCTCATCTTCTTCTATCGCACTTATCCTAGGATCGAATATGTCAACACTCATTGGACTACCTGCTTCGGGCATTTCAAGGTATTCATCCTTATCAGCACATCTCGCAGCCTCAACAGCATCATCCACAACAGAATTAATGTTGTCTCTGTCTGTTGAATATGAAAACCCGAGTGATCGCTCTTTGATGACACGCAGTGAATACCCAAAACTCAATGAGGATTCAAGTGCGTCTATCTTCTGATTTTTTACCTCTATTGACAGCTTTTTTGAAGATTTTATATAGACCTCTGCCACATCTGACCCTTTGTTAATGGCAAGATTTAAAATTTCTTCGGCAAACTTCCTTTCATCACTCATAATAAGTGGCTGAGGCAGTGTCAGACTCCCATACAGTTACCTCAGAAAGATCGAGGGTATCACTATTCACTCTTTTTTTAAGAGAGTCATAAATCCACTTTGCAACATTTTCTGAAGATGGGTTTTTCTCGGTAAAGGGGAATATTTCGTTCAGAAAACTGTGGTCAAGCGGTGCAATAACCTCATCTGCAAGTCTCTTAAGCTCATGAAAATCTATTGCAATATCTATTTCATTGAGCCTTTCTGAGACCACATGCACCTGAACCTTCCAGTTGTGACCATGAAGTTTTTCACACGCACCTTTATAGCCCCGAAGCTGGTGTGCTGCAGAAAAGCTTATTTCTACCATGAGTTCAAACATCAGTTATCTTTATATCTTTTTCTTGAAAATTGATATATACGGCAGGTTTCTAAATTTATTGTCATAATCAAGGCCATAGCCGACTACATATTCATTTGGTATCTCAAACCCCACATAATCCATGGGGACATCTACAATTCTTCTCTCTTTCTTGTCCAGAAACACACATATCTTAAGGCTCCTTGGGCATCGTGCAAGAATCCTTTCCCTTATTTGGTTAAGAGTGATACCGGTATCTATTATATCATCTATCAAAAGAACATCTTTGTCTGAAATGTCTTCTTTCATATCGTAGTGAATCTTCACTTCTCCTGTGGTATCAGTTTTCACATAACTTGATGCGATAATAAAGTCAATACAAAGAGGTATTTTGATAGCTTTGACAAGTTCTGAAAAAAACATGAATGCCCCTTTAAGAACTCCTACGGCCAAGATTTCTTTTCCCGCATAATCATCTGATATTCTGTCTGCAAGTTCTTTGACTTTTGCCTGTATTTGTTCAGTGATAAATAAGGGTTTTCCTGTAACCATTTGTTCCCCCTCTCTTTTTCTTTCACACAATAATAACTGTATTAATGTAAAATTTCAATCGGCAATCACGAGGGAATCATACCTCCATTTTGAATAACACTCTCATTGTTGATGGTATAATAAATAATTAAAGTATACTGAAAATGTCTATAAAAGTATTCTATACACCATTTCGATACAAAGGTATCACTGAGACTTTATTCAGGTTAGCGTTTGACAGAGTAAAAGGGCATAATTATTCAAGTATCCTTTATATTGCTCCTACTCCGAGAAAGATAAGAGACAGCCAACAAAAGTTTCATGAACTCATACGGTCTGATTATATTCCCCCTGAGATGATGACGATTAAACAACTTTCGAAAAGGCTGTGCTCTATTCATGGAGACAAAATCATGATATCTCACCCTATTATACCGGTCATCATTTCACAAATTTCAGGTAGGGGGATAGGCGTTGCATCTCTTATTGCAGATTTCATCAATGAGGTGAAACAGTATCATCCAGACAAAGACATCGACACTATACACCACCTGTTAAAGGACATCTTTTATGAGCTTAATATCCCTGAAGATGTTTCTCATAGGGCAATGGAAACCTTTGAACTATTTAAAAAGTATCAAGAATTTCTTACTCAACAGTCTGTTTTGGATGAAAATGACGTAATGACAGCGTGCCCTTCCCTGATTCAACAGCACGGCTATAGCCCTGAGATTCTTATACTTGATGGATTCTATGAACTTACCAGATCAGAGGAGGAAATCTTGAGGGCATTACTCAAAAATGCGAAGTATGCATTCATCTCTATGCCTTATGATAATATTTTTAATGATATAACAGATAGTTACAATATCTTTATAAATAATAACTTTAAATGTGAGGAGGTCTATCTGTCATCTGAAGGTCATGATTTAGAACCTTCTTACTACTCATATCCTGGTAAAGAAGAAGAGATTGAGGGAATAGCAAAACATATAAAACACTCCTTTATGTCAGGGAAGATGAGAGACTTAGAAAAAGTGATAATTACCTTTCCAAAACTATATGAATATTCAGATATGGCAGACCGTATTTTCAGGAGATTTGGCATACCCTTTACATTGTACATTTCGGAACCTGCTGGAAAAACACGACCATTTCTTGATCTGGTATCAATGCTTGAATCAGTAGCTGATGAGTACACGAGGCTTCCTTTTTCCCGCTTTCTTACCTCCCCCTATTTTAAAAATTTGCCTTTACTATTCAGGAAATGGATACCAGTGATCTGTCTTAGAGCCGGCATAATTAAAGGGAAAGACACGTGGCTCAGTCTAAATAGTTTAGAAATTGGAAATGGGAAAGGAGAATTTAATGATCTCTCTATTCTTCATAAAGAGCTCAAACTTATCTTTAAATCACTTGCACGGCTTGAATCAATAAGGAATAATGGGAGTTACTCCCAATATTGTGAAGTTATCATGGGTCTCCTTAAAGATCTTGGTTTCTCTGATGTCACAAAAGATAAGTCAGATTTAATGGAACAAGCGGCAGAGATATTTAATAAACTTTCCTTTATTGATAACGTAATTCCTTATTCCTCAAGGCCCGGGTTTAACACCCTGCGTCAATTCACAGACTCCTTGAAACACGTTCTGAATAATACATTTACAGAAAAAGAAGGAATTGGCGTGCAGGTTATGGATTTTTTTGAAACAAGAGGAATTGAACCGGAGTATATATACCTTGGAGGTTTAAAAGATGGAGATCTCCCCTCAAAGCCTGGCATTGACCATATACTTCCTGATAGTGTAAGAACGAAATTTGGTCTTGTAAACTTGAAGAAATACCTACTCCTGCAGAAATTTCTATTTTACAGGACAATTTCTTCAACAAATAATTTTCACCTTTCTTATCCTGTAATGGAAGGGGACAAATTGTTTCTTCCGTCCCCGTTCCTTCCATGGAAAAGAGAGGCAAAAGAACAGATTCCCGGAACTTACTCAAAGGAAGAAGAACTTATCACAAAAGGTAAAACTCCCCTTGGATTATATATAAAGGAGATAGAAGATGTAGGTGATAAGTTAATGATCAAGAAATACGGAGAAAATACATTTATAAGAGTCACTGATATAGATTCTTATAGAACTTGTCCAAGAAAGTTTTTTATTGAAAAAGCCCTCCAGCTTAATCCTCCGGAAATAAAGGAGTACGAAATAGAGAGAATACTCCTCGGAATAATAGCCCATGAGATAATGCAAAATCTTTTATCACAACCATTTGAAAATGCCGATGACCTCAGGAGCAAAGCAGCAGTACTTTTAGAAAAACTTCTTTTTAGCAAACCCTTAGGAGATTACTGGAAATATTTTATTAAAGAATCATTTCTCTCTATTCTTCCTGATATTTACGAACTTGAATGCACCATCCTTGAAGAAGGGTACTCATTTATGCAGGCTGAAGTTTCTGTCGAAGGGGAAATTATAAAAGGAATAAAGCTCAGGGGAAAGATAGACAGGATTGATAAGAAAAATGGCTGTAGTATTGAGATCATTGATTACAAGACAGGGACAACTCAGTTCAGCGGACCTCAGGTAGTTACAAAAGGCGCCACGCTCCAATTATTCCTCTATGCTGCGTTAATGAAGTCACTCGGATACATGATAGAGCGTGTAGGCATCTACTCTCTCAAGGACTTAACCATATCATGGATTCCAGGAAGAAATGACAGGAAATTTGGACGGACAATAGAAGATTATATCGGAACGAGTTTAAAATATCTTGAAGAAACTGTAGTAAAATTGAGAGCAGGAAAATTTTATGCATTGCCTCTGAATGAGCAAACATGCAGGAATTGTTCAGAGAGGCCGTACTGCCCTTACATACAGAAAACAATTACAGGTGAACAGTTACAAGTTAAGAACATATGACATGGAAAAATATCTTGATATAACCAAGAGCGTAATCATCTCATCTCCTGCAGGTTCAGGAAAGACAGAAAAACTTGCAAGGCGCTATGTCAGTTTATTTCTTGGAGGCTCTGAGATAGAAAAAATACTCGCAATCACTTTTACTGAAAAAGCTGCTGCTGAGATGAAGGAGAGGATCCTCCATATCCTTGAAAATGAGTATCCTGAATTATTCCTGAAAGTCAAAGAGAAGATACCCCTCATGAGGATATCCACAATCCATGCATTCTGTCTAAAGCTACTCAAAAGATTCTCAATCGAACTCGGGCTTGACCCATCACTTGATGTAATGGATGAGTTCAATGCTTCACTCCTCTGGTCAGAATCTGTCTACGAGTGCCTTATAGATGAAAAAAATAATCCTGATCTGTTTTTTGTCATGATGAAAGATAGAGGCATCAAAGGTTGGGATAGCCTTTCGGTCCTCCTTAACGAATTACACAGTAAGAGGCCTTATCCAGAGCGTATCCTCAAAGAAAATCACCCTGTTACAGGAAAAGAAGAAAAGAAAATCCTTGAGTTATATTCACGTTGTCTTAAGATATATACCAACAAAAAACTTGAGAGACACCTCATTGATTTCGAT
>JAOUJR010000137.1 GCA_029883145.1 Nitrospirota bacterium | reverse complement strand
AAATTTTTCTATCTTCAAGCTTATAACCTCCTATTCTTTTCGGACATGGGACTTAGGACGTCGGACATTGAACTCTGTTATCGTCTATTCTTAGCTATTACGTCTGTCACCGCCTCTATTACCCTTTCCACATCATTATCTGTCATTTTTGGATATATGGGAAGCGAAACAATTTTTTTATACGTTTCATAGGATACCGGAAAGTCTTCAGGTCTGTACTTATAAGTTCTACGATAATAAGGATGAATGTGGAGAGGAATAAAATGTACCGATGTACCGATTCCTCTTGCCCTAAGTTCCTCAATAAATTGTTCTCTATCTATAGAAAGATATTCACAGTTTAATTTGATTACATATAAATGCCAGCTATGTCTTGTTTGTGAGTCATGTGTAAGGTGTAAGGTGTAAGGAGAATAAAGTAAGGAGTTAGGAGTTTCGATTTCTGGTAAATCTTTGAAGGCTTTGTTATACATCATTGCTATTTCAGTTCTTCTTTGCCATAATTTATCAGCCTTTTTAAGCTGAGCTATGCCTAAAGCAGCTGCAATGTCGGTAAGGTTGTATTTATAACCAGGTGCGATTATCTCATAGTACCAGTTTCCTGCTGAGGTATATCTCTTCCATGCATCCTTACTAATACCGTGAAGACTCATAATCTGCATTCTCTCCGCCCATGTGCCATTCTCTGTGGTGATCATTCCGCCTTCTCCGGTGGTGATATTCTTCGTGGCATAAAAACTGAAGCAGGTAATATCACCTATTGTGCCTATGATTTTTCCTTTATAAAAGGTTGGAAAAGCGTGAGCTGCATCTTCGATAACTTTAAGATCGTAGTTCCTCGCAATTTGCATAATAGAATCCATTTCACATGGATACCCTGCATAGTGCACAGGAATTATTGCTTTCAATTTTCTTCGATTCTCAACTTTGTGTCTTCTTTTTTTGACAATATCAACCAACACATGTGTTGCGCTAAAGTAGCGAATAACTTCAGCAGAAGATGCAAAGGTCATGGGTGAAGTAATAACCTCATCACCCTTCTTGATACCTATGGCATCCAATGCTAAATGGAGTGCTGCGGTACAAGAATTGACAGCAACAGCGTGTTTAGAACCTATATAGCGTGCAAAAGCATCCTCAAATTTTTTAACCTTAGGACCTGTTGTAATCCAGCAAGAGTTAAGTGTATCAAGAATTTCTTCTATTTCTTCCTTTTCAATCAGGGGCAACGAAAAAGGAATGAATTTTTTTAAGGGCATTTTTCCTTATCGACTCAATGCTTCAAAAAACGTAGGTTTTATGTTAAACAATCTGCACACTATATGAAGTATAAATCCTATTCCGAAACCTATATGAATAAGAGAGATTGCAGTAATCACCCCCGGCCAAAGTTTAATATCAGCTTTATAAGCGAGTCTGAAAGATTCAAGGCTAACAGGAAGAAAGTAGCTTAAAGAATAAAGGAATAATCCATAGAGGGCGTATCTACAAAAAAGGGCTACAATAATGAAGGCTACGAAGCCTAAAACGAGAAGTGCTGGGAGAAAATGTCGTACAGAGGCCTGCTGAGGATGTTTCTTTATAACTGCAACTTTCCAATATCCATATTGCATAAATTGTTTAAACACGTGCTTGTAATATTTTCTTGGATAGTATCGTACTTTAATATTGCTGTCTTGAATTATCTTCCCTCCTGTTTTTCTTAATCGAAATGATAATTCGTCATCTTGATTCCTCACCATTTCTTCATCATACATTCCGGCCTCTAAAAGACGTTCCCGCTTGAAGCAACCTCCATATACTGTATCTGTCTCACCGACAAAATTGCTCCGTTCCCGTAATGCACCGCCCATTGCTATAGGACTTTTATAGGCAAGGGCTATACTTTTCTCAATATAGGCAGCTCCTATTATAGGAACAAGCACTCCTCCCACATTATCAGCCCCTGTCCTTTCACTCAACTTAACTAAATCATTCAGATAACTTTTCGGATGGATGCATCTTACATCTGTACGAATGATGTACTCGCCTCGTGCTAATTGAATCCCTAAATTCATGGCATGGGGAACAGTTTTTTTAGGATTGTCGACAATAACAAGGTCACTATATTGCTCTTTTAATCTGTGAAGTGTATCACGAGTTCCGTCATCACTCATGCCGTCAATTACAATTACCTCGAATCCTCCATCGGGAGATTCAAAGTTGTAGATATTTTGAACAAAGCTCTCTATATATTTCGCCTCATTCCGACAGGGAATTAATACAGAAACTTTCGTCTTCTCGTTATCCATACTGCAAATGCAAAAAATTTATTAATCTCTTTTTATATTTAGTAAGGATCAATGGAATTCATAGGCTCCGATATCATATGCTGAACCAACTGGTCTTCTTATTCCATCCTTATCATTGGGTACGTCTGTCAAAGCTAATCCTTTATCAATCGCTGCTGAACCAGATTGGAGGTGAAAATCCTGCGAACCTGGATTTATAAAGAGGGGTTTCCCAGTCCTGGAAGAAGAATCAGAAATATTATAGAGCTTCGGAGGCTTCGGCCAGTAGAGGTTATTCTTAAGACTTACAGTAGGATTACCATGTTGATTTACTACATGGTGTGAAAAACCCCAAAGTCCGGAAATTCCAGTGATATCAAATATGTTATTTTGTATCGTGAGAACGCTCATTTCTCTTTTAGTCCCCGTCGTAAAGAAAGCTGCACCTCCTTTATTACCGTATACCGTATTGTTATAAACTTTTACATTACTGGCTATGCCAGGCACATATATTCCACTGGCAGCATTATTAAAGACAATATTATTGCGGATCATAACGTTCTCTATCCTTGCGTGGTCATATGCCGCAAGGATAATGCCCGCCCTCTGCTGTGAATTTGAGACGATATTCCCTTCGATGATGACATCTTTTATCAGACGCTCGAATCCTGAAGGGTCTTCGCTTCTCCTCTGGTCAAAGACATGGATGCCATAACCGGTCATGCCTTTAGCAACATTATTCCGGACAATTATATTAGTTCCATGTGCGATATAATAACAGTGACCCTGAGTTCCAACGGTGTTCCCGCTTATGTCACAGACATTTCCTTCCAGAAGAATATTATTGCCATTTGTTCCAATAGCATCCCAGGCATATCCAGATCCCATGAAAGTATTATTCACAATCTGAATAGTAGTTCTATTTAATCCCCGGATGCTCACGTCTTTTCCATTACGAAAATGAAGTCCCTCAACGCGAATATGGTTGCATTCAACAATGAAAGGCCTGTTGCCGTTGATAAAAAGAGGTGTCTCATCCGGGTATGCCTTTATTGTTAACAGTCTCCCCGGAGTTCCACAATGACCATAGTCAGCCCGAAGCCAGATTTCGCCCTCGTTGTATGTACCACCTCTTACGAGGATAGTATCCCCTGGCCGTGCTGTTCTGCCAGCATATTGGACAGTTGCCCAGGGACTGCCTATTGAACCATTATTGCTGTCAGAGCCATTTGTAGCCACATAGTAAGTTTTTCCATTGCTACTTCCACCATTACTACTACTCGCTTTACTTCCGTAATTAAATAACAAAAAAACAAAGCATATAAACGCTAATAATGCAAAAAAATAACATAATTTATTTTTACTTATTCTATTTCTATTTTTCTTTTTCATCTTATCCCTCTCATCTATTTCGCATACTTATAACTAAACTATCTCAATAGAATCTGAGGAAATCAAAGTTTTATTTAAAAAGTAACGAGATATAAAAAATTAATGTATCTTGGGTATGTCTTCATCCAAATGTTCTCTTAAATCCTTATTTTTAATATTCATAGGCTCCCACATCATAGCTTAAGCCTTGAGGACGTGGAATACCTTCATAATCATAAGTTACGACTGAACTCACAGCTGAGGTACCGGCATTAATTGCCGGGCTGGTAGATTGTAGATGAAAATCATAAATTTGTGGGTTAACAAATAATGGATTACCGGATGCTGAACCGCCAGGATTATAATACAAATCACTATCTGAGCTAAATGTTGCACCCTGATATGTTTCTACACTGAGAAACTGTTGGCCCGGTCGGGAATAGAAAATGTTGTTCTTGAATACCGCAGTTGTCGCACCTGTAACTCCGACCATAGGGGCATTGGAAGCACCAATTTGATATAACGTATTATTGTAGACGTATACGCTCCTTGTATGCCATGCTAAGAATATCCCTGCATTGGGGCACGTTCCATGCTGG
Source organism: Nitrospirota bacterium (assembly GCA_029883145.1). Lineage (GTDB taxonomy): Bacteria > Nitrospirota > Thermodesulfovibrionia > Thermodesulfovibrionales > SM23-35 > VGWZ01. Next base: position 1,109 of record JAOUJR010000137.1, on the reverse strand, counting down.
AAGATGTTGTTGTAGATATAAATATCACTGATATCAGTATTGTCACCTGTGTAGATGAACTCCATATTTCCATCATGAAAATAGTTGTCATGGATCCATATATATCTTGTATACTTCCCGCTTGCATCACTGGCTTTAGAAACAAAAATAACTCCTCCATGAGTATCGCTTGCATACGCATCATTAAATTCATTCCACCCTACATCGGTATATTCAGCACTTTTATCGCCAGATATGTAATTTGCGTGTGTTTTGATATAGATATTATGCTTATAGGAGTCATATCCATTGTGGTCAAAATAGTTTCCATAAACCTTTGTATATTGGGAGTTATCAACCATCACAACGCCTGACCATGCTGATTGAAGCATATCCTTAAAGTGATTTCCAATGACTCGATTATAATCTCCCCAACTGTTGATAGCATCAGGACCGCCAATTATTTTTAATTTGCTATAGGTGAAATAGCTATTACGCCCGTACGGAGAGTAATTCGCATTCCAGATTACCCCTCTACCAGCATTCGCTGCATTAAGTGCAGGGATTTCTGCGGGATATGCGATAAGAGAATGTCTTTTATTAGATGCTCCATAAGGACCTCGTAAAGCAACAAAGGCACTGTCAACATCTAATTCTGTATATGTACCTCCCCTGACGTACACTATTGTGGATTCATTATCCCTGCTTGGATTGAGACCAGGGTTAAACATCTTGATATCTCTGAAGGGACAGTTACCGCCTTGTGGGGTTGCATAGAGACCATTGCAACTATTATTCCCAGTTGAGACTGAGACAAAATAAATTTTTGCAGGACTCACAGTAAAAGGGAGGGCATTAGAAATAACCCCATTAACTGTAACCGTAATTGTTCCATTACCATCTTGGCAATTATTGTTAAGCCAAAAGGTGATTCTTTCTAAGCCTCTTGCAATACCACTTGCGGTGCCTGTTGCTCCCCATTCAGCATATTCTGTTATTCTTGCTCCATTGACTGTTACATAACTACTGCCTTGAGTTGAACCAAAATTTTTACCCCAGATCGTGACTGCAGCACCCTTTGTACCAGAACCTTCCCAGCCAGTTTTTGGAGCAAATTCAAGATCGGAGAA
>JAOUJR010000136.1 GCA_029883145.1 Nitrospirota bacterium | reverse complement strand
TTGCTTTTACAGGCCCTTTCAGGTCTTTCAAAAAAATACGGTCAGGTGCTTTATGTCTCTGGTGAAGAATCTCCCGAGCAGATAAAAATCAGGGCAGAAAGACTCTCAATAGATTCAAACGAGATAATCTTACTGCCAGAGACCTCACTTGAGGTCATTGTTGATACCGCATCGAAGCTTTCTCCGAAGGCGATGGTTGTAGATTCCATACAGACCATGTACATGGAAGATCTGATGTCAGCACCTGGTTCTGTGAGTCAGGTGAGGGACTGTGCTGCAAAATTGATGTTTTTTGCGAAAAGGTCTGACATCCCGGTTTTTCTTGTCGGCCACGTCACCAAAGAAGGGGCGATTGCAGGCCCGCGTGTACTTGAACATATCGTGGATACAGTTCTTTATTTTGAGGGTGACAGGGGACATTCATACCGTATCCTGAGGACCGTAAAAAATCGCTTTGGCTCAACAAATGAAATAGGTATCTTCGAGATGTCTGATTCAGGTCTTATAGAGGTTGAAAATCCCTCCGAGCTTTTTCTCCTTGAAAGGCCTTTGAATGTTTCAGGCTCAATAGTTGTTGCGAGTCTTGAAGGTACCAGGCCCCTGATGGTCGAGATACAGTCGCTTGTGTCTCAGACCAATTTCGGAATGCCCAGAAGGACAACTATAGGTGTTGACTTTAACAGGGTGAATTTGCTTGTTGCTGTTCTTGAGAAAAGGGCAGGCCTTCATCTTGGCGGAATGGATATATTTGTAAATGTAGTCGGCGGGCTCAGGATCATTGAGCCTGCTGTTGACCTCGGCATTATTGCCACAATAGCCTCTTCTCTGAAAGATATATCTATAGACCCGAAAACATTTGTATTCGGTGAAATCGGACTTTCAGGTGAGATACGGGCAGTGACACAGGCAGAGGTACGGATAAAGGAAGCGTCAAAGATAGGGTTTAAGCGTGCAATAGTCCCTTTGGGGAATTCCGAAAAACTTAAAAATAATTTAGGGTTAGAGATAATAGGGGTGAAGGATATTGAAAGCTGTCTGGAGACTGTTCTCACTTAGTACCATATTCTTTTTGTTGTCCTGCGTACCACCACGGGTTGAGATGCCTTCATATGAAGGCGTTGATGTAAGAGACATACTCAATTCAAGGAATACTATTTCATCTATAGATACCACATTTTCCATAACCTTTGAAAAAGATGATACCGAGATGAGAGGGGAAGGGGTGCTGACTATATCCAGAAACGGTAATCTCAATCTTCGAGTGTACTCTTTTGGTTTTCTTGCGCTCGAACTCTCCTCAGAAGATGGCATTATAAAAAGTGTACCAAGGCTTGACAGAGGTAAAAGTACAATTCTCACCTATGGCTTGCGGGACTGTCTTTTCTGGTGGGATATACAAGACTTTGAGATTGCTGAAAAAGATGGCATGTATCTTCTTCGAACTTCCATGAGGAAAATATGGATAGATGGAAAGACAATGCTTCCAATAAAACAGACATTAACGCTTGAAGACAGCAGAGATCTCACTATCTCGTATGAAGGTCCGGAAAAGGTGGGCGATATATGGTATCCCTTAAAAATAAGGATAGAGCTCTCTCATTATTTTGTGACACTGAAGATTAAAGAAATATTATTTAATGGTTCTGTCTAAACCAAGGTCAACTGCGACAGTGTTTATCGTCAGTTTATCTATGAGGTCTGATTTGAATAAGTAACCTTCAAGGAATGCATTATCACAGACTGTGTTTATGAGTCTGGGTACACCATGAGAATACTGATAAATAAGTCCCATTGCCTCTTCTGTAAATATTTTTCTATTACATCCCGCAATCCTGAGCCTGTGATTTATGTAATTCCTTGTGTCTTCTCCAGAGAATTCCTTAAGCTTGATCTTCACCGCAACCCTCTGCTTGAGTGGTTCATCCAGTGAAAGGACATCTTCGAATTCAGGTAGCCCAAAAAAAACAAAATTGACCATTTTCCCCTCGGGAACTTCCATATTCAAAAGGCCTCTGAACTCCTCCATGATCTCTCTTGAATTCAACATCTGGACCTCGTCAATCATCACGACTGCCTTTTTCCCAGTCTCGTCTATCTCTTTCAGTCTCTTGTAAATCTGAGTGAGGAGTTCTACTTTATTCTCATTGAGATCCTTGACGCCGAGCTGAAGTGCAAATTTTCTAAAGAGCCACTCTGAACTGACAGAGGAGTGGACGATAACAAGAAGGGCTGCCTCATATGTTTCTTCATCCAGTTCCTCAAGAAACCTTCTCGCAAGCGTTGTCTTTCCTGTCCCGATATCACCAATCACGACAACAAGCCCTCTTCTTGTGTTTACCGCATACTTCAGTTTGACGAGGGCATTTGAATGTTGTGGGCTGTTGTAATAAAACCTGCTGTCGACTACGTTAGAAAATGGATGTTCTTTAAGACTGTAATATTCTAAATAATCCATATTTATTAATATACCGTGTCAGCTTGTAAGTCTGCCAACATCTTAGAATGACAGCGTGTGAGCTTGCAGGCCTACTATTAAAGATATGATACTCTATCCTTTCTTTTGCTTGGTTTGCCCTCTTCGTCATCTTTTGGCAATTTTGCTCTGACCCGGGTTATCTTATCAGAAACGGCTCGAAATTTCGAATTCCAACCATATACCTCAGTGTATGCATTAAGTGCTTCCTTTATATTGCCGTTCTTTTCATAAGCCTCTGCGAGATCGTATTTCATTGCCCAATAAGACTCTCCTTGATCTTCCATCTTTTCAAGAGCACTGGTGATGACATCTATTGCGAGAGGATACATACCTTTTTCCATATAACATATGCCGAGCATACTGAGAGATTGAATAAAGCTCTTCGGGTCATTACGCGCTGTCTGAAATTCTCTTATTGCGTCATCTATAAGTCCCAATTCCTTATAGGCAATACCGAGGTTGTAATGTGTTTCATAATCTTCTTCTTCAAGCTCTTTCTCAAGCCCCTTTTTGAATTCATTGAAAATGTCGAGGACATCGCTGTCAAGGGCAGGCTCTTGTATATCCTGAGCTTCTAATATTTCGCTTTCTTGGATGATCAATTCTTCATGTGGTTCTTCTACGACTTCTCTTTTTACAGGTTCCTCTATTGCCTGGCCAAGTGAAGAGAGTTTCTGCTTTATTTCTTCATTTTCTGGAAAGAGTTTTTGTAATCTTTCTAAAATGTCTCTGGCTTCATCTGTGAGCCCCTGTTTGAGATAAAAATCTGCCTCTGCAATCTCCTCACTGTAATCTTCTATCTCGAGTACCTCAGGGGATGGACCTAGGACTGGCTCTTCAGTGACTGGTGGTACCGTTGTCTCGATAAGTCTCGGGTCTTCAGGATATATTTCATAAGCTTCTTTGAGAATCTGTTCACGACTCTCAACATCACCAGCCTTCTTGTAGAGCTCGGACAGTTCAAGGCATTCTGTGACTGCCTGCTCTTTGTTATCCATATTAACGTATAAGGATTTCAACATGAGATGAAGATCTATGCTTTCAGGTTCTTTCTGCCTTAGCTCTTCAAGGATATCCTTTGCATTTTGATAAAGACCATATCCGATGAAAATGTCTGCCTCTGCAAGGAGATCTTGAACAGTTTTTTCACCCTCTATCTTAGAATGTTCAAGACCAATTTCTTTGTCAAGTTCAATGGCTTTAGAGATGAGTGAATCATCATCAGGGGTAATCTCGAGTGCTTCCCTATAATAGGCAAGTGCCTCATTCTGCATTCCCTTTTCTGCAGATATATCACCGAGAGAGACAAGCTCATGGGCAACCCGAAGATTCTCACCGAGTTGTTTATAGAGCGAAACGAGTCTTTTCCCGGTTTCCATCGGGTCTATATCCCTGAAAGACTCGAGAAGCTTTATTGCATCATTATATTTCACATCGCGTATCATCTCATCAACGATGGGAAGATACTCTGTCCATGCTTTCTCTCTTTTGCCCTCCTTACTATAGATCTCTCCAAGGAGCGTTCTTGCTTTTATATGTGCAGGTTCTATTTCGATAACTTTTTTGAGATATTTCTTTGCTTCAGCAAACAACTTACCTATTATGTAGAGATGTGCACACCTGAGATGGATGTCAATATCTTGAGGAAACAGTGTAGAAGCTTCTTTAATATGTTTGATGGCCTGTTCAAGATTGCCTGTCTTCTCATAAAGATCATTTATTTCCAGGATTGCTTCCCTGTGTAAAGGCTGGGCATCAAGGATTTTCTGATAGTAGAGAATTGATTTTTCAGAATCTCCCTTTTCATCATAAAGCCTTGCGATATGAAGGTGTTGATTTGCTGCTTCTGACACAAGGCCTTCCTTCACATATATTTCTGCTATCTTATTTCTGAGAGGTATATTCGATGGAGAAACAGCGAGTATCTTCCCGTATATTTCGAGAAGCTTCTCCTTTCTCCCTTCTTTTGAAAGACTATCAGCGGCAGCGAGATAATATTTTATCGCATCTGTAATAAGTCCTTTACTCTCATTCAGTTCACCGATGGAAAAGAGTGCATTGGCATCTGAGGCATTTATATTAAGTATTTTTTTATAAAGTGCTAATGACTTATGGGAAAAGCCTTCGTTCCGGAAACAATCAGCAGCCTTGTGAAACGAATTGACTGCATTTTTATCATCACCCTTTTTAAGGTACAGATCACCGATGGTATTATAGATAGTGCCGTCAGAATATTCTTTTGATAATTTTTCCCACTCGGCAATTGCTTTATCTACAAGACCCCTTGCGAGATATCGCTGGGCTTCTTTAATTATTAAAGTTTTATCGAGCATTGCGTATCTTTAAAAATATCACAATCGTTATAGGGTAATCAAGCATGGTTAAACTATTCCATATTGTGTAATGGGAGAAACCTATACTCTCTTAAACATCTTTTTCAGCTCATCTAAAGAAAAGAAGATTCTTGTGGGTCTGCCATGAGGGCAATTGTCAGGGTTATCGCAACCGCCAAGGTCAGCGAGTAATTGAGAAACCTCCTCCTGATTGAGTATTGTTTTGCCTCGCACCGATTTATGACATGCAATTTTTGCTGCAAGAACCTCTCTCATTGATGTATCCGGAGAAATTCCTTCAATGAAACATGATGCACTATCAGAGAGAATGCCTCTTATATCAGCCTCTTTTAAGACATCAGGGAGTGAACGAACGATAACCGTATCATGCCCGAAATCATCCAGATCTATTCCGAAATCCCTGAGCATCGAACTGTTTTCAAGGATTATTCTATGTTCTTTGTGAGATAGCTTTACCTGTTTTGGAAAAAGTAACTGAGATGAATCGATATCTATTCCTTTGAGGAATTTTTCGTAGAGAATTCTCTCATGGACTGC
>JAOUJR010000134.1 GCA_029883145.1 Nitrospirota bacterium | reverse complement strand
GAGGGGGAATTCCCCCCCTTTATACACATGCTATGAATATATACTGCCATCAATTGGGAATAATAGTAGAATTCTCTTATTGTATTTCGATGAACGAGGGATTACCGTGCAGAAATATAATAGGTTGTTATAAGGGAAGAACAGACATCATAGTAATTCTTAGGGAAAAATTTACTGATGAGGAATTAAGGAAAGCCTTCAGTGGTACGCCGAAATCAAGGATAGAGCGTATCATGGAATCTTTAAAAAATAAAGAGTGATGCGAGAGTTGTGCTTCATTCTTGACAAATAATCCTTTAACTCCCTATACTTTTTAAACAATGAACCAGCACCTGAATGAGCTTTATGAGCGCGGCAAACAGCTTTTTGAAGAGGGGAAATACCCGGAAGCAGAGCCAATTCTCATAAATGTAATCAGTATGAGCCCTAAATATGCTGATGTTTATAACAAGCTCGGCGTCATCTCACATCTTAAAGGTAACCTGCAACATGCTGTTGACTATTTTGAAAAAGCTCTCGAATTGAACCCCAACTATACTGAAGCATCACTGAATCTCTCCATTACCTATAATGATATGTATGAATTTAAAAAAAGCCAGGAGGTTTTTTCACTTGCTGCACAGATAGCTCACCCTACCCCCTCTGCTCTTGATCCGTTCATTGCAGGAAAACTTGCAAATGAACACTATAAGATTGGCAATCTCTATTCCGACCTCGGCTTGAATGATGAAGCCATAGAAGAATATCAGAAGGCAGTTAAGTTGCGTCCCAAACTTGCAGATGTCCACACAAAGCTTGGTATAGCTTTAAGAAATAAAGGTCTTATTGATGATGCGATCGTCCATTTTTCTAAGGCAAAAGAGAGTAACCCTCATTATGGACCTGCATGGATACAGCTCGGCCTGAGTTACTACATGAAAGGTCTTGCAGAAGCTGCTGCTGAGGAATGGGAACAGTCACTTAAATATAACCCTGGTCTGATAGAAGCAGAAACCTATCTGAAGCTTCTCAAAAAGAAGGAAAAATAACCTGCGGTGTCCCTCCTTACACTAAGGAGTCTTGATATCTCCTTCAGGTCAACCAACGGTTCTATAAAGGTTGTCTCTGACCTTAACCTTGAAATTGAGGAAGCCGAGGTTTTTGGCCTTGTAGGAGAGAGCGGGTGCGGAAAGACGCTCACTGCTCTCTCGATCATGGGAATACTGCCGCAGAATGCATTCGCAGAAGGGGAGATTATCTTTAAAGGTAATAATCTCCTCACGCTTGATAGAGAATCCATGAGAAAGCTGAGGGGGAAAGAGCTTTCAATGATATTCCAGGAGCCAGCAACATCACTAAACCCTGTCCTTACCGTTGGTTACCAGGTAGCAGAGGTTCTTACTACACATATGGGAATCTCAAAGAAAGAGGCAATAAATACTACAATAGAACTTTTAAAAGCAGTAAAAATACCATCTCCTGAAATCAGAATAAAGGAATATCCGCATCAGTTATCCGGTGGAATGAAACAGAGAGTTATGATTGCGATGTCAATAGCCTGTAAACCATCTTTGTTGATTGCAGATGAACCCACAACAGCCCTTGACGTCACAATACAGGCACAGATACTCGAGCTCTTACAGAGGCTCAGAGAAGATATGAAGATGGCGGTTCTTCTTATTACCCATGACCTTGGCATCATTGCAGAGAACGCTCAAAGAGTTGGAATTATGTATGCAGGAAGGTTGATGGAACTTGCAGATGTATCTGAGCTCTTTAATAACCCGAGACACCCGTACACCATAGGTCTATTAGAGTCACTCCCCGAAGAAAAGGGAACACCTTTAAAACCAATCCCTGGCTTTGTGCCGGAACCAGACAGACTCCCTCCAGGGTGTAAGTTTTCAGATAGATGTAGATTTGCAATACCACAATGTAAAGAGAAAGAACCTGAGCTGATACCCCTATCAATAGCAAGTAACAATTCGAATCACTCATCACTCATTACTCATCACTCATCACTGCATTTTGTCAGATGCATCAGGGCATCCGAGAAGCTATGGCACTTCTGAAGGTAGATTCACTAAAAAAATATTTTCCTGTGAAAAAAGGATTCATGACAGCTCCTGCCTTGGTCAAAGCTGTTGATGGTATTGATTTATCTATTGACGAGGACAGGGTCTTTGCCCTTGTGGGCGAGAGCGGATGTGGAAAGTCAACCGTTGCAAGACTTATATTGAGGTTACTCCCCCCTACATCTGGTAAGGTATTATTTCAGGACAAGAATGTTTTTGAGCTGAGCGGCGACAACCTGAAAGCCTTCAGGAAATCAGTACAAATAATATTTCAAGACCCCTTTGCATCCCTCAATCCCAGAAAAAGTATTCTGGATACCATTGCAGAGCCACTCAGGATTCACCGCATTGTCGAGAAAAAGAAAATAAAGGAAAAGGTGCTTGAACTCCTCAATAAGGTCGGACTTGGTTCTGATATCCTGAACCGTTATCCTCACGAATTTAGCGGGGGACAGAGACAGAGAATTTGTATCGCACGTGCACTCGCTGTATCACCAAAAGTAATTGTTGCAGACGAACCTCTTTCAGCACTCGATGTCTCGATACAGGCCCAGATATTGAACCTCCTCCAGGAATTGAAAAGAGAATATAAAATCTCGTTCCTCTTTATCAGCCATGCCCTTAACATCGTCAATTATTTTAGTGACGCTATCGGCGTAATGTACCTTGGAAAAATTGTGGAACATGCAAAAACAGAGGATTTATTCAGAAAACCTTTTCACCCCTATACAGAGATACTCCTCTCATCAGCCCCAACGATTAAAGTTCAAAGTGACGAGTTAGAAATAAGGAGCAAAAATGTGAAACTCAGAACTCGGAACTTAAAACTAAAAAATGGTCTGGGTGAGGTACCAAGTCCGATAGATATACCTCCTGGATGTCCATTCCATCCGAGATGTCCGAAGAGATTTGAACCCTGTGACAAAGTCATACCAGTGCTAAAAGAATCAGGTGGCAGACTTGTGTCATGTCATCTGTATTAATTTTGCGAAGTAATGTTTATGATAAAATATGCATATAATACCCATGAAAAAACGACTGATAGAACTCATCATTGAGAAAGCATTTAAATACAGTAAAGAGCCTGTCTTTAAGCTCGTTTCGGGAAAGATGAGCAACTACTATTTCAACTGCAAGGCAGTTGCCCTTTACCCTGAAGGAATGCACCTTATAGGGAATCTTATATTTGATGCAATAAAAGACCTTAATATAAAAGGAATTGGCGGGCTCACGCTTGGCGCTGACCCGATCGCATATGCAGGAGCATATACCTCCTATCTGAAGGAAAAACCTGTTGAAGCATTTGTAATCCGCAAAACACCTAAGTCTCACGGTACTATGCAGTGGATCGAGGGAAATGTAAAAGAAGGTGACAGAGTGGTGATTGTTGAAGATGTGATTACCACTGGTAAATCAACAATCGAGGCAATCACCAGGGCAAAAGAAGCAGGTCTTGAAATAGTGAAAGTTATTGCCCTTATTGACAGGCAAGAGAGTGGTAGGGAAGCTGTCGAGGCTCTCGGTTATCGACTCGATTCAATTATCACAAGAGAAGAAGTTATGGAGCTATATAGACTAGGCAGGACATAACATTTTCGCTCATTCTCGGTCGCATTGACCTCTCTACGAGTCGTAGACCGAGGTAAATTCTTTCTCCGAAAGAATTTACAACCGCTCAAATACTATGTCCTGCCTGAACAAAATGAATGTGGGTTTTAGTTTTTATAATGCAGATGTTGTGAAAAAATTTATTTTTTGATACCCTGATGTACCTTTAACTGATGGGTTCTGGAATATTTTAGTGAAAATAACAAATAAAGATACTTTCAATAATTTATCAAGTTAAATAAATTTTTGAGCAATGTCTGCATTATTTGGGTTAACGCCTTTCTGCTTCCCAGAGTCTTGGATCAAGCGCATCTCTCAGTCCTTCACCAACAAGGTTGTAGCTTAACACTGTTATCAAGATAGCAAGACCTGGATAAAGAGAAAGCCACCATGCAACTTCTATATTATCCTTCCCCGATGTGAGAATATTCCCCCAGCTCGGGTCTGGTGGCTGTACTCCAAGTCCGAGGAATGAAAGACTCGATTCAATAAGAATCGCACCTGCAACACCAAATGTCGCAGCAACAAAAACAGGAGAAAGCGCATTGGGAAGGATATGCCTGAACATAAGCCTTTTATCACCCACACCTATAGCCTTCGCAGCATTCACAAAATCTGTCTCCTTTAATGTAAGAAATTCTGCCCTCACGAGTCTTGCAACATCCATCCAGCTTGTAATCCCTATGACAACCATTATGGTAAATATACTCGGTTCAAGTATTGCAATGACTGCGAGGATGAGAAAAAAGGTTGGAAATGCGAGCATTATATCAACAAATCTCATCAGGAGTGCATCTACCTTTCCACCATAAAAACCAGCTATTGAACCTATTACAATGCCGATCATTATTGCGATACCAACTGCAACAAAGCCGACTTTCAATGAAATGCGGCTCCCCCATATTATTCTTGAGAGCACATCACGACCAAGTTCATCTGTACCAAGAAGATGTGTCTTGCCTGGAGGTGAAAGCACATCATGGACATTTATTGTTGTAGGGTCATATGGTGCTATGAAAGGTGCACACAGAGAGATAGTTATCAATAAGAGTACTGTTACCGCACCTATCAAAGATAATTTATTCCTCGAAAATCGCTTTCCTATAATATTTATAAGTCTCATTCTTTAGCTAAATAGCTTGCAAGCTTGCCAGCTTGTCAGCATTCTATTTTCTCACCCTTATCCGTGGGTCAATGAGTGCATATGATATATCTGCGATCAGATTTCCTAACAATGTGAGGACTGCGCCTATCACGAGAATACCCATTATTGTGGGATAATCCCTTGACATCGTAGATAAATAAAAAAGTTGTCCCATGCCTGGAATCGCAAAGATTGTCTCGAATATCACTCCGCCGCCGATAAGCCCTGGCACAGAAAGTCCGAGAATTGTGACAATCGGCATGAGTGCATTCCTGAAGGCATGTCTGATAACAACCTTCGATTCAGTTAACCCTTTTGCTTTTGCTGTTCTGATATAGTCCTGCCTTATCACTTCAAGCATACTTGAGCGGCTGTAACGGCTTAATCCTGCGATTCCACCAAATGCAGAGACACCAACAGGCAGGATAAGATGCCTGACCCAGTCCAATAACCTATTAAATGGACCCATTCCAGATATATCTATGCTCTGGATACCTGATATTGGCAGTATCCCCATATTCACACCGAACAGTATCATGAGCAGGAGCGCAAGCCAGAAAGTGGGGGTCGAGAAACC
>JAOUJR010000135.1 GCA_029883145.1 Nitrospirota bacterium | reverse complement strand
TAGGAGGAAGCAATAGATCACTTTTGAGTGAATGTTAGAAGTAGGATATCTGGTTACGGTTATTAAGGGCATATCTTGGGAGTTTTGACATTTCGTCTGTTTTAAAGGTTACATTTTGCAGCAAACCTTCCAGCATATTCGTAAAGACCTTCTTTTATAAATTTATCGTATATGGATTCTATTGTTTCTTTGTGTTTTGCGAGCTCAAATTCATCAACTAATTTGAGGATTTTTTCAAATGTCTTCTTCCAAATCTGTTCTTCATTTCCGCCCCGTAATTCAACTATTAATTTTTCTATTTCCTTCACTATAGCTATTTGCGCTTTAGTTAGTTCTTCCATATATCCACGCCTCTTTCCTACCCTTACATAATTCTATCCAGAACTCGCAACCCACATTGATTGCTGGATATAATCTACACTATTTTCGCATTTATTGGAAATGAGAACTTCAGGAAGAAAGGGTTAATCATCTCATTCTCCAACAATCTTCAACAGCACCCTTTTCTCTAATTTCCATCAAACTCTCCATAAAAAATCTGCTCCCAGAGGCAGAAATCAGTTTGCCATTAGTTACCGTAACTACAAACCTTTTCAGTAACTCCTCGTGGAATTATTAATCTTATTAATTCGAAAGACTTTTTAGATAAGTCAGAATTGTCTCTTTAAATCTCTCAAAGTCTCCGAGGTGTTTCATTAAGATAAAAATCACAATCTCAGCATCAACCTCCTCATACTGGTGGACAACAATATTTCTGAACTTTGCCATCTTTTCCATAATAGTAAAAAGCTCCGAGTCAATAATATTATTTTCAAATAAAACCTTGAATGTATCAGTATAACTTGTTGGAGACCTCATACCCCTATCTGAAACAATATGATTGGCAATGTCCGCACACGTCTCTATCATTATCTGGAGGGTTCTTTCAACTATACGCTGAGTCTTCCAGTCAGCTTTGTAACCTTGAAGTGTTATATCAGAGAACTCTCTTATCTGTTTTTGATATACTTCAAGTTCGGAAACCTTTCTGAGAATAACAGCCTTATCTACCAATTCCATACCTCATCGAAAACAGAGCATCTTCTTTTATCCTGAAATCAAAGAATTTCCTTAATGTGAGTGATTCATATGCATGGCGAACTGATGGCTCCTTATCTACAAGAATCTGTTTATTCTGCAAAATCCTTCCTGTAATGCTGATGGGCGCTGTATTAAGTATTATAAGGTCAAGTTCGCTTGTCCCGAGTACATCTGCAAGCATATTAAAAAGTTGAAGCTTGTATTCTGCAAGATTATCAGTGTCTCTAAGATAAACAGAGATATCTATGTCTGAGAGCGGTTTATCTTTGCCTTCAGCAAGCCCACCGAAGATGTACGCAAAAATAACATTATCATCCTGAGCAAGAACCCTTTTAACCTCAGGGATTCTTGAGAGGATATTTGCTGGTAGTCTTTCAAATTTTATCATGTCTAATTATCCTGTATAGTTATAAGGTTGTCAACCTCAGGATAAACCTTTATAGAATCTTCAGTCTTCTTCTCCCCATTGCTCAACCTTTTTACGTTCTGATAATACATTGTTTTTTAAAGAATTCATAGGTTAGATAATAACAACTCTCTCTGTTTACTACAAGAAACATTTTAGGTTTAAACAATTCTAGTTTTGGTAAGAGGAAGCAGCAGTCAATAATGACATGATTGACGTTTATTCTTAAGCTTACAGGTTATAATCTCTGTGGGCTATTCGAGAATTATAAGGTGGACGATATAAAAAAAATAATCTAAAATTATTACATGCCGGATACAGAAGCAGAAAGGCTGTTCACAAAAGGCTTGGGAGCGCTTCTTCAGGGTAATACACTTTCTGCTCTCTCCTGTTTTGAAAAAGCAATAGAAATGGAAAACAACCCCGTTTATTGTTCCTACTTTGCCTATTGTATAGCAAGAGAACGGGGACAATTCAATAAGGCAATTTCATTATGCGCTGAAGCAATTGAAAGGGAACCAAAAAATTCCATTCACTACTTAAATCTTGGCAGGATATACCTTCTTATCAATAAAAAAACGGATGCGGTAGAGACATTTAGGAAAGGCTTAAAACATGAGACAAACGAGCAAATTATTGATGAATTGAACAAGCTTGGAACAAGAAAAACGCCTGTTATCCCCTTTCTAAAGAGAAGTAACCCACTTAATAAGTATCTGGGAGTAATACTCAAGGTGTTGAGACTCCGATAATTAATGATAGCAATTGACCTTATTCATTTCAGGCTTTATTATATTTAGATTATGTTACAACCCGAGAAACAAATTGAGATAATAAAAAGAGGCGCTTTTGAGATAATAGTCGAAGATGATCTTTTAAAGAAACTCGAAAAATCTCATAAAGAAAAAAAGCCTCTTAAGATAAAGGCTGGTTTTGACCCCACTGCTCCTGACATCCATCTCGGTCATACTGTTTTGCTTGAAAAAATGCGGCAGTTCCAGGAACTCGGACATCAGGTGATATTTCTTATCGGTGATTTTACCGGGATGATTGGTGATCCAAGCGGGAAGAGCGAGATGAGAAAACCACTCACACGAGAAGATGTGTTAAAAAATGCTGAGACTTACAAAGAGCAGGTGTTTAAGATACTTGACCCTGAAAAGACAAAGGTTGTTTTTAATTCAGAATGGATGTCGGGCATGACTGCAACGGATATGATATACCTTTCGAGCAGATATACAGTTGCAAGGATGTTCGAAAGGGAGGACTTCAGGCAGAGGTGGAGTAGTCAGAATCCGATTGGTATTCATGAGTTCATGTATCCGTTAATACAAGGGTATGATTCTGTAAAACTTCATGCTGATGTCGAGCTTGGAGGCACAGACCAGAAATTCAACCTTATTGTCGGAAGAGAACTCCAGAAGGAATATGGCCAGGAGCCACAGTGTCTTGTGATCATGCCGCTCCTTGAGGGTCTTGACGGGGTGAAGAAGATGAGTAAGAGCCTCGGGAATTATATAGGCATTAATGAACCTCCTCAAGAAATGTACGGCAAGATAATGTCCATAAGTGATGAACTTATGCTCAGGTATTATGAATTACTAAGCCATATTACTATGGAAGAACTTGATTCATTGAAAGAAGGAATCAAGAACGGTAAGGTTCATCCGAAACATGTGAAGGAAGATCTTGCACTTGAGATTGTGGAGAGATACTGGAGCAAAGATGAAGCCATCAAAGTAAAAGAAGAATTCGACCATATCCATAAGGAAAAAGGCATTCCTGATGATATGCCTGTTAAAATTTATGTATGGGCAGAGTCAACTTTACCTCTGCCAGAAGTTTCAGCTACTGGTAGAGCAAATATTAACTGGCTCCCTCAGATAATGAAAGACACTGGTCTTGCTAAAAGCACCAGTGAGGCAATTAGGCTTATTAAACAAGGTGGCATTAAAGTAAATGATGTTGTAGTCACTGATTCAAATACAATGCTTACGCAAGGCGAGCACATTATCAAAGTAGGTAAGAGGAAATTTTATAAGGTAATAATAAAATAGTGAATGAGGATAATTCTCATCCTTTAAACTATCTTTGTGAGGAATCATAAAAATACTAGATTTACAGTATGGATAAGTGGATATGGATATTGTTTTAAAAGTATTGACATGGTGTATTATAAGTGATACACTTTATTCCGGAGGTAAAGAATATGCCAACAAAGAATCCAAGAGTAAATGTCGTATTAGAAACACCTTTATATAAGAGTGTTGAACATCTTGCTAAAAGAGACGGCGTTTCTTTGTCACTTAAAGTACGTGACCTCATAAGAGAGGCTCTGGAAATGGAGGAAGATGTTGCTTTGGCTGTTCTTGCTGAAAAAAGAGAGCGAACTTTCAGCAAAACAAAATCCTTAAAACACGCCGAGGTTTGGTAATCTTGCCCTTTACTCTGAGATACCATCCTGATGTTAAAGAAATTGATATTCCTAAAATCAACGAAAAATTGCGATTACGTATCAAGAAAGCTGTTGAAGAGCGACTACAGACCGCACCCCATCAATACGGTGAGCCTCTGAGAAAAACACTGAAAGGATACTGGAAGCTTAGAGTAGGAGAATACAGGGTTGTATTCAAAATTGTTGAAACCGAGGTTTGGATACTGGGAATAATTCATAGAAAAGATGTTTATGGGAAGATAGAGAAACGGCTGTAAAAATAGTGAGATATATTATATAAGGTAGATTTATTGACAAAGAGAACAAGGAAAAGGGAAGAAGATGTAGAACATGCAGGTATGAAACCGAAACAAGGAAGAATGTTGTTCCAGTAGGACTTGCCTCTTATGATACTTTAACCCCTAAGTCCAGGAAATATGATTACTATCTACATCTTGACCCTCAGCTTGTATGGACGTTCCTGATAACCACTATCTGGTGGCCACTCTAAAATTTTTGGTACATCAATGACCGGCGTACCGGTGATAACCGGGGTTTGAATATCTGTTTTCATACTATCCCTTTACAACTAACCCCTCTCAATAGGGGGCTGTTTATTGATAGAGCGGAATCATCACACGGAAAGTTGTAGAGTCTTCATCAGTGAAAACCTCAAGGTTTCCATTCATTGTTTGTATAAAACGATAAATAATACTAAGACCGCGGCCTTTTACTTCTCCACGTTTAATCTGTTCAATGTTTTCTTCCGGAATTTTTCCAGTATTGCGTATCTCAAAGCAAGCCATCTGACCACTCCGGTAACTCTTTATGGACAAATCTCCTCCCTTTGCGGGTACAGCACTCGTCGCATTGGTAAGAAGGTTATCCAGGACCCGCTCTAATGCAAAAGGAGAACAATAGATTAATAAACCCGAAGATAGCTCATCTTGTATAAGTGTAATATTAGTTCTTCTCTGCTCTTTAATAGCCTCTTCATTAATCCTGAAACGACTTTTAAGAACATCGGTAAGGTCAATAATCCTTTCTTGACCCTCAACATTTGGAAAGATGACTAACTCCTGCATTCTGATTGTTTCGTTCATAATAATATCGAGATATTCAGCTATCTTGTTTCTGACACTTTCAATATTTTCTATTTCGAGAAGTTTTTTTGCCCTCTTTGCAAAACCAGCAATGGCAATACTCGGGTTCTTAAAGTCATGTAACACGTCATCCAGTTTCTCAATCCTGAGTGCCTTCATTATCTCTTTTCCTAAGAAGCTTAAGAGCTCGATCTCCTGTTCTGTGAAATATTGGCGACGGTCAGTGGCATAAAAAATAAGAAAATAATTAATCTCGTCCTTGGCTTTGAGCGGGATTAATAATACAGAATGAACATTATGATCATATGCAAACTTTTTCAGTTCATTACAAGACAACATGCTCTTCAAGGGATTCTTGAG
>JAOUJR010000133.1 GCA_029883145.1 Nitrospirota bacterium | reverse complement strand
GGAAGGTCAACCAGTAATCTTCAATAATTTCAATATATTTGAGTTGCGCATTCGCAGGTGTTAAAAACGTTTTTGTCTTTTAGGTAGACATAAAATAATTTTTCTCAGCTACTGTGAGAAAATGAGGGTCGCCCGAAACGCTGAAATAACAGATTGTCCCCTCACCCCTCATCCACTTATCCTTTTCTCCGATTCAACTCAGCCGCTTCGTAAGAATTTCTTTTAAGACCTTAGGGTTGGCTTTCCCCTGAGATGCTTTCATAGCCAAGCCCATAAAGAATCCCATTACTTTGGTGTTCCCATTTCGGAAATCCTCAACATCAGAGAGATGGTCTGCAAGTATCCTGTCGATAAGTGCTTCAAGCTCAGCGTTATCGGAAACTTGCCGGAAACGGCCCTTTTCAACAATCTCCTCAGGTGACTGATCACTTGAGAGAAGCTTAGTCAATACCTCCTTGGCTGCATTTGCGTTTATTACATCAGTCTCGAGCATGGAGAGGAGACTGGCGAAGCGCTTTGGGGTCAGCGGGGTGTCCTTTATCGTCTGATTATTGTCCTTGAGGAAAGGAATGAGATGGGTAGCCATCCAGCTTGCTACCTTGCGCGGCGGCAGGTTCTCGTTTGCAACTGCTTCAAAAAATTCTGACATGTCCTGTTCCTGGCTCATGTTTGAGGCTTCATCAGAAGTAAGGCCGTACTCGCTTAAAAAACGCGCCGCTTTCTGGCTTGGCATCTCCGGCAGCCTGCTCAAGATATCCTGCAACCAGGCATCGGTAACCACTATCTTAGGTACGGACGGGTCTGGTATACAGGGACCGGAAAATTTACCGCGCATTGCAGTTGTCACATTTTTTTCAGAATCCCAAAGCCGTGTATGGAGCACGATGGGCTCACCCCTGCCAAGGCACTCTGTTTGACGCTTGATTTCGTAAGCAATCGCATCCGCCACGTTGCGGATCGAATTCATGTTTTTCACTTCTACTTTTGTATTGAACGCATCTGTGCCCCTGGGCCGCAGTGAGATATTTGCATCCACCCTGAGCGTTCCCTGTTCCATGCTGCAATCTGAACTGCCGGTATAGCGTAATTGCGTCCTTAAAGCGCGAACAAATTCCATAGCATCATAGGGGGTCCGCATATCCGGTTCAGTTACAATCTCGATCAGCGGGGTACCTGCCCGGTTGAAATCAACCAAGCTGATTGGTGTCCGTCCTTCTGTCTCGTGAACAAGCCTGGCAACATCCTCTTCCATGTGGATATGGTGTATCCGCAATCTTTTCACGGTTTTGTCCTCACCGAGGATATCGAGCCAGCCATTTTTAGCCAGAGGCCGGTGATGTTGGGAAAGCTGAAATCCTTTCGGCAGATCAGGATAGTAATACACCTTTTGGTCAAATGCGCTCTCCGGCTGAATAGTGCAATTCATGGCAAGACATGCCAGGGTTGCCTTTTCCAGTGCTTCCTGGCTGAATTTTGGCAGTGCTCCAGGGAACCAGAGGCAAATGGGGCACGTATTCTGATTTGGCTGATCACCCGGCCGGTTCTTGCAATCGCAAAAAAGCTTGGTAGCAGAGTTGAGCTGAACATGTATTTCAAGACCAATGACCGCTTCATACTTCATGTCTCTTTTGCTCCTTGAATGATAGATGAAATTCTCATGCCGGTAGCCAATAAACGGACATCGCTGAGACGGGGGCTAATGATTTGCAAACCAAGGTCAGCTCCCGAGTTCAGGCAGAGAGACGGAATCTGAAGGCAAGGCTGACCGGTTACGTTGGCTGAGAGGGTCAGCAAAAAGGCATCGTAGGTCTCGCTGATTGTTGCTGCTTTGGCAGGATCATGATGATGCCTTCGTGTTGGCAAAGCAAGAACATCAATATGTTCGAATAATTTTTCAGTATCTCGAATAAGGCGGCGGCGGATGCGGCAGGCATTTTCAAAGGCAGGATATTTTTCAAACTGGAAATAGGCTCCTTGAAACAGATACGTCTTCATAAGCAATCTGAATGATTCTCCCCGGGAACTCAGATACATTTCGTTCCAGTTCTTTGCCGAAGCAGCGCGGTGACCGTAACGAACGCCGTCGTACTTGCCGGCACTGGAGGATGCCTCTACAGAACCGATTACATTGTGAACGGTTTGAAAGAGTCTGAAGTTTTCAAGGCTTACCTCCTGTATCATTAACCCGGCTTCCTCGATCTTTGCAAGTCCTGCCTCGAAGGCCTTGAGTTCCGTATCATCCAGGGTGCTGAGACATTCCTTCATGACACCGACAACACCTGTTGTCTTCGGTGATTCCTCCGGCATACTGAAATCGGGCAGCTTTTCATCGGGCATCGAGAAATCATTTTCGTCTTTGCCTGTAATCGCCCCTATGGTGGTAATGATATCTTCCGGACTTTTCGCCATAATTCCATAGCACTCCATGGAGGGAACAAGGCCGATCAGGCCGAAGCGGGAAATAATACCGTAACTTGGTTTGAATCCGAAAAGGCCGGACGTTGCAGCGGCAACACGGACTTCGCCCATAGTGTCTGTAATCAAAGCAATATCAGCTTCGCCTCCGCAGAGGGTTCGAGTTCCTTTATCGTCAGAAAGTCCAAAACCTAGTTCACTCATGCGGGTACTGCCGATAAGAGCAGCGCCTGCATTCCTGAGGCGGGTGATTACTGTTGCGTCTTCGAGAGCAATAAAACCCTCAAGGGCCATAGAACCAGCATTGGTAAGCCATCCGCGAGCAGACATATTTGGCTGTATGACAACCTTTTTCCCTGCAAGCACCCCACCTTCTGTGGATGTTTGCGGTAATATATTCTTATAGGTAAAGATATCTGACGCCATTGCTATTCCTTATTCTAGAATGCTCGCTACCTTAAAGTAGCCACCTTTTATTGCCGGTGCGTTTTTAAACAGTTCGCCTTTTTCTGCTAATAGGCTCGTGCGAGCCTCAGTCCCCGTTCGGGTGCGATTTGCTACGGTAACAACAGAAAATAATGGTTCATCTTCCCCGCCATGGCGGTTGACTATTTCTGCCAGGGCTGCAGCATCCTGCACTGCGACAATTATCGCAGGCCGTTCAGTGGCATTAATGCTAATACGGGACACCCAGGAAAGCGAATCAATCAGATCCTGCTGCTCTTTGGAACCAGGTAACGGTTGTGTCCCACCCATATCAAGAAGGCCGAGTTCGGCGAGCTGTTTCGAAACTACAGGAGAAGGCGCTTGTGTGAGAGGACAAAAAGCACTGCGGTTCTTGGGGAATGCGATTACCTCCCTGATTGATGATGTCCCTAATATCATGGCAACAACCCGGTCAATTCCCAGTGCAATGCCGCCATGGGGAGGAGGCCCATATTCGAGGGCACGAATGAAAAATCCGAATTTTTCTTCCACGTCTGTTTCTGAAAGGCCAAGGGCCTGAAACATTTTGTTCTGCAAATCTCTATCGTTTATCCGGATGCTTCCGCCACCGAGTTCTTCTCCGTTCACGACAAGGTCATAAGCACGTGAACGCAGTGTTAAAAGTTCCTCGGTATTGCCAGAGTCAAAGTCCGTTCGGTCAGGCATGGTAAAAGGATGATGGCTTGAAGTTATTCCATCTTCAGTCTCCTCAAAGAGGGGGAAATCCGTTACCCATACCGGACAAAATACATCTTTGGGAATCATGTTCAGCCGTTCTGCTATAAGGAGACGGAGCTGGCCGAGTGCTGAACACACGAGGGCACAGGACGGGTCAGCGATCATAAGAATCACGTCACCGTTTTCTGCGTCAAAGCGTTTGAGGATTTCATTCCGCTCATTCTCACTGAAAAACTGTACGATGTTGGACTCCAGCCCGCCGTCAAGCACCCGCATCCAGGTCATACCCTTGGCGCCAAAACCCGGGACAATCTCTTTTGCATACTCGTTCTGGAGGATATTCTTGCTCAGTTTATCAGACCGGCCTTTGACGTTGATACCTTTGATGCACCCGCCCCGTTTGAGAATCTGCTTAAAAATGCCGTACCTCGTATTAATGAAAATGTCGGTAGCGTCTCTAAAGGTCATGCCAAAGCGCAGATCTGGCCGGTCAGAGCCTGTGCTGTTCATGGCTTCCTGCCAGGTCATTCTCTGGAAGGGACGAGGCAGATTGATTCCCCCGATTTCAAATATCCGAGAGGATAGTTCTTCAAAGAGCTCATAAATGAATTCCTCGTCGATGAATGATGCCTCCAGATCAAGTTGTGTGAACTCTGGCTGGCGGTTGGGACGCAGGTCCTCATCCCGAAAACATCTGACGATCTGGAAATACCGCTCCATACCGCTCACCATAAGGAGTTGTTTGAAAAGCTGGGGCGACTGGGGTAGTGCATAAAACTGTTTTGGGTGATGCCTGCTGGGAACAAGATAGTCCCGGGCTCCTTCGGGTGTACTTTTCGTCAACATCGGAGTTTCTATTTCAATGAACCCTTGTTCATCAAGAAAATCACGAACAACCTTTAATATGCGGTGCCTTTTTATAAGATGATCCTGCATCGTAGGTCGTCGAAGGTCAAGATAGCGATACTGCAGCCTCAAATCCTCATTTATTGACTCATCTCGCTTGATAGCCGTACCAGCAACCATGGACTTTTCTGATATGGGGAATGGCAATGTATTGGATTTCTTCAGGATAGCGAGATCTGTGGCGAACACTTCAATATCCCCGGTAATAATATTTGGATTTTCAGTGCCTTTTACCCGTTTAACCACCCGACCGGTGAGGAAAACGCAAAATTCGTTTTTGAGGAGTCTTGCCCTGTCGTAAATCTCCTGGGAAGTGGATTCCGGGCTGAAAATAACCTGGATAATACCGCTTCGGTCACGCAGGTGAATAAAGAGCACCTCTCCATGATCTCTCAGTGCATCGACCCAGCCTGCCAGCGAAACCTCCCTCCCCACGTCGGATAAGCTCAGTTGCCCGCAGTTTGATCGGTTATGGTATGTCACTTTTTTTCTTTTCCTTATATAGATTTTTCCAAGATGCCTCGATTGCCCATGAGAAGCAGGCAGTCATAAAATACCATGTAAAAGAACATTGGTCAAGAGCGTATGTTATTCGCAAAATTATTGCAGTTTTAATTTTGAAGATACAGGAAAATTGTTCAACTTTGCTCAGATTATAGAAAAGATTAAGTTTTTGCCTCACAGATTTTTATATTAAAAAAGCCTGACTTCTACAATCTCACCTTCTTGAACCCCAAGTTTTCTCAATGGAATCACTGCCATTCCATCTGCCTTTATTTGTGTGGTGATGAGACCTGATTTGCCGAGTATTGGAATAGCCCATATCTCTCCATTCCTTTCTTCAAGGTAAACACTTATATGTTCTTCACGACCAGGACTCGAAGAGATATTTTTCGTAATTCTTGCTTTGATAG
>JAOUJR010000132.1 GCA_029883145.1 Nitrospirota bacterium | reverse complement strand
ACCTTAAGGAACAGGTTCATTTTGATATAGTTTCAAACCCGGAGTTTCTAAGAGAGGGCTCTGCAATAGAAGATTTCATGAGGCCAAACAGGGTTATTATTGGTGCAAATAGTCAGCAGGCGATTGCGATAATGAAGGACCTCTACAAGCCTCTCTACCTTATAGAAACACCATTTGTGATAACAAATATCAAAACTGCAGAGCTTATCAAATATGCCTCCAACTCTTTTCTTGCAACGAAGATTTCATTTATCAATGAGATTGCAAACCTCTGTGAGAAGGTTGGTGCAGATGTCCACATGGTAGCAAAGGGCATGGGCCTTGACATGCGAATAGGCTCAAAATTTCTCCATCCTGGACCGGGCTATGGTGGCTCCTGTCTTCCAAAGGATACGAAGGCACTTTTAAAGATGGCAGAAGAACAAAATGTTGAGCTCAGCGTTGTTAATGCAGTAGTCAGGGCTAATGAAAAGCAAAAGGAAATTATGGCTAAAAAAATCAAGGATGCAATGGGAGTGCTCAAAGAAAAGACGATTGCAATTCTTGGACTTTCTTTTAAACCGAATACAGATGACATTCGTGACGCACCCTCTCTTTATATAATCAGAAGACTTTTGAAAGAGAAAGCAAAGATAAGGGTTTATGACCCTGTTGTGAGGAGCCTTGAGTTAATAGCTCAGAGCGAAGAGTTAATAGCAAACGACTCTAAGCTCAATGCTCTAAGCTCTAAGCGAATAACATACTGCAAGGACCCGTACGAGGCTGCAAAGGGTGCTCATGCAGTGGTGATTGTGACAGAATGGAACCAGTTCAGAAACCTTGAACTTGAGAGACTCAGGAAACTTCTTAAAGAGCCATATTTCTTTGATTTTAGAAATATCTATGAACCGCAGAGACTTAAGGAGAACGGGTTCAAATATTTTTGTGTGGGCAGGCAATAAAAAATGGTAAAATTATATATACATGAAAGTTGTTTGCCAGAACAAAAAGGCATATCACAATTACCATATTGAAGAGACCATTGAAGCAGGGATTGCACTTTTGGGAACAGAAGTAAAGGCCATTAAGGAAGGAAAGGCGAATCTTAAGGATAGTTATGTGATTGTGAAAGATTCAGAGGTTTTCCTCCTCAACTGTCATATTAGTCCTTATAGTCATGGCAATATAATGAACCATGACCCTTTGAGGACGAGGAAACTTCTGTTGCACAGAAGGGAAATAGAAAGGCTTAGAGGCAAGGCAGCGGTAAAGGGATTCACACTTATTCCGTTGAAGCTCTATTTTAAAGGGCCTTTTGCAAAGGTAGAAATAGGTCTTGCGAAAGGCAAGCAGCTCTTTGAAAAAAGGGAGTCAATAAAGGAAAGAGAAGCGAAGAGAGAAATTGCGAGAGCCATGAAAAGCCGTAATGCGTGAAGCATTATACATTACGGTAAGTCGGGGGCGAAAGGACTCGACGGGGGTTATGAGGCTCAGGTAGCATGCCGTGGTTCCGTCACCACGCAAAAAGGCGGAAACACTTATAAACGCCAACAACGAACTGGCACTCGCTGCGTAATTAACGCAGCACACTACCTCGGGATTGCCTGTGTTTTGAGGATAGTGTCGGATAGCAGGCTGGCCTTAAGGGATTTCTCCTGACCTTAAGGTAAGAACAAGGGAGATAGGGTAATGGAAAGCCCGTCTGCTGGCGGTTCATTATCCGAAAATAAAAAGCAGAATACGCATGTAGAAGCCTGTGAGTAGTGCTTTCGGACGCGGGTTCAATTCCCGCCGCCTCCACCAAACAGTTAATAGTTTTATTGAGCATGAATAGTGTTGACATTGTTCAAAAATTTATTTAACTTGATGAGGTTATTGAAAGTATCTTAATTTGTGATATTCTCTACAATATTCCCAAAACCTTTAGTGAGAGGTACACTAAGGTATCAAAAAATAAATTTTTTCACAACGTCTTCATCTTCTGTTTATAGCAGGTATTATTTATAGTGAAGAAAGACAATTTTCAGATGAAAAAGGTTTTTTTTATATTCTTAGCAATAGCTCTTATGGTTGGTTCCCTCTCTGCCCAGCAGACTAAAGAGGTCTTGCTCAAGTTCAGCAAACAGGAAGGTCAGATGCGCATTGTCCTTGAGGCTGAAGAATCTCTTATTAATAAATCAAAAATTACTACTTCAACCACACAGTTAAGAATGGAATTCCCTGAGTCATTTCATTTGACATCCCAGAAAGCTCTACCTTTTGAAGTAGTGTCAACTGATAAATCATTAGTGATAAATCTTAAGGAAAAAGGCGAGATAAAATTTTTCAAACTCTCCTCTCCGTCACGGCTTGTATTTGATATCCAGAAAAAAGAGATGCAATCAGAGAAGCAATCTGCGCCAGTCATTTCTAAGGTCTTTGTTCTTGATGCAGGACATGGAGGCTATGATTTTGGAATTGTCTCCGGAGACGTGAGGGAGAAAGATATCAGCCTGGATTTGGTTAAAGATTTAACTACAGTCCTTTCAAAAAAAGGTAAAAAGGTATTCCTTACACGGAAGGTTGATCAGTACATGCCGCTTATTGAAAGAATAAAGTTTATGAACCAAAAAAAACCTGATGTAGTTATAAGTTTCCATTCCTCAATGTCCGAAAAATTTATTCTTTATATTCCCCTTCTCGAAAACCAGAGCATGGACGAAACTGTTGACTCATACATCCTCTCATCAAGACAGAAAAAATATATAGGGAAAAGCAAAGCACTTTCAGAGAGTATTGGAAAGGCGATAAAAGATGAGTTCAAGGTGGCTATTGTTTACAGGAAAATGCCCCTCCCCTTACTTAACTCAACAGGCGCTCCCTCTGCGTTTATCGAACTCCCCTCACCAAAATTTATGGTTTATGATCTGCAGACAAAGGCAAAACTGATAAATTCAATTGTGAATGGAATTGCAGCATATGGTCAATAGAATTTCAAAAATGAGAACTGAGAAACAGTGACTGAAGAAGAAAATAAAAAAGAGAGCAGGATGAATATAAAAAGGCTGTCTATCATACTCCTCTTTGTGTTACTTTTCTCTGGAGGCGTTATAGGGGGATACTTTTATTTCTCAAAGATTATTTCTAAGGACAAACCCGCTGGAGAAGAGAAGATCGAAGCACGAGCAAAGACAGAAGATCTTTTTTCATTAAGAATTTATTATCCTGTAGGGAATAGGCTTCAATTCGAGGATAGAAGGCTTCCGAGGAGGGATGCACAAATAGCAATCGCCCAGACTACAGTGGAAGAATTTCTAAAAGGGCCTGCAGGCGGAATGATATCAAATATACCAAAGGATGTAAAACTGCTCGGCCTTTATAAAGATGCAGAGAGAATACTCTATGTTGATCTCTCAGATGACTTTAGGAGGAATTTCCAGGGTGACGCTATTTCAGAGTTTTATCTTCTCAAAGGTCTCTACGAGAGCCTTATTTCGAATATACAGGATGTTGAGAATGTTAAAATCCTTATAGAAGGAAGGGAGGTGGAGACCCTCGGAGGCCACCTTTATCTCTCATATCCTTTAAAAGGTATGATTTCTAATGAATATGAATAAGAAGGACAGACCGATCGGAGTCTTCGACTCAGGGATAGGTGGACTCACGGTCTTAAAAGAAATAATAAAAGAATTATCTGACGAAGGGACTATTTATCTTGGTGATACTGCAAGGGTTCCATACGGGATAAGGTCACCGGAAACAGTTATCAGATATTCATTTGAAAACACAAAATTCCTGTTTTCAAAAAACATTAAACTCCTTGTAGTTGCATGTAATACCGCATCTTCTGTTGGTCTCGAAGCCATAAAAAACAGCATATCAATTCCTGTTATCGGCGTTATTGAACCTGGGGCAAGAGCAGCGTTGAAAGCCACAAGAAATAAAAAGGTCGGTGTTATTGGGACGGAAGCAACAATAAAGAGTAATTCTTATACCAAAGCAGTTAAGGCTATTGATAAGGACATAGAGGTATTTGGTCTTGCATGTCCATTGTTTGTACCTCTTGTAGAGGAAGGGTGGACAGACGGAGATATTGTTACCATGGTCGCTGAGAAGTATCTTAGGGAAATGAAAAATAACCACATAGATACCCTTGTCCTTGGCTGCACCCATTATCCATTACTGAAAAAGGTTATATCTCTGGTTATAGGCGGGGATGTGAAACTTATAGATTCTGCAATTGAAGTAGCAAAGGAGATAAGAGTGATTCTCGAGATGGCTGATTTGAAAACTGAAAAGAGCAGAAAGCCGCAAAGAGAGTTTTATGTAACAGATTCACCTGAGAGATTTTTAACAGTTGGCGAAAGATTTCTTGGCAATAAGATAGAACATATAGAAAAAATAGAAGTCGGTAATTAAAGATGACACTATGAAATGATTATTGATGATGTGAAAGGTGGAGGATAAATGAGACCTGACGGCAGGAAAAACAATGAGATACGCGGAGTAAAGGTTCAGAGGAATTTCATCACTACAGCTGAGGGCTCTGTATTGATCGAAATTGGACACACGAGGGTTATATGTACAGCCACAATTGAAGATAAGATCCCGCCTTTCCTCAAAGATCAGAAAAAGGGATGGATCACCGCAGAGTATTCAATGATTCCGAGAGCAACTCAGACAAGGCTTACAAGAGAATCGAGTGCAGGCAGAATGAGCGGAAGAACACATGAAATACAAAGGCTTATAGGCAGGGCACTTCGCTCTGTTGTTGACCTCTCTCTCCTTGGCGAAAGGACGATCTGGATAGACTGTGATGTAATCCAGGCAGATGGAGGCACAAGGACAGCAGCAATCACAGGTGCATTTATAAGTCTGTCAGATGCACTGAGATATGCACTAAGAAGCGGACTTATAGAAAAGATGCCAATTAAGGATTATCTTGCTGCGATAAGCGTAGGTGTGGTAGATGGCGACCTCAGGATGGACCTGTGTTACTCGGAAGATTCTATAGCTGAGGTTGATATGAATATTGTGATGACAGGGAGCAGAAAACTGGTTGAGATACAGGGGACAGCAGAGGGGCTGCCTTTTTCAAAAACAACATTGAACAGCCTTATTGAACTTGCGGAAGAGGGGATAAGCAGTCTTATAAAGCTCCAAAAAAAGTTAATTGAAGGTGAGGTAATGTCTTACTGAAAATCGCCTTTTCAATATGCTAAAATAAAAAAAGTATATATTTTGGAATTGGTCAGATAGAGAAATATGGTCTGAGAATTTGTCTTTAAAGAGGGAGATGGATTGAACACGTATAGAAGTATATTTGTCTGGTTGTTAATTGGTGTATTGATGATAGTGCTTTTTAACCTTCTAAGCACTCCGAAGAAAGCTGAGAAAGAAATTATATTTTCCGAGTTTATGACCAGACTTGAGGCCGGTGAGGTTGAGGAAGTTACCATAAAAGATAACTATATAA
>JAOUJR010000131.1 GCA_029883145.1 Nitrospirota bacterium | reverse complement strand
GTGCGATTTGGAACATATTTACAGGGATTATCACTCCAGAAAACGATGTACTTTCGAATTGAGCATCCTTTATAGAAAATTTTAAATTACCAGTTCCTTTTCTCAAACTGAACTCTCCAGATAACGTACCTTTACCACCTAAGCCCATAACTCTAAACAATGGTATTCCGTCAACGTTTGCATTATCAATATTCACATTCACGTGATTTTTTCCTCTAAGCAGATTAACCTCGCCAGTGATTTTGCCTCCGCTTATATCCCCGTGAAAAGTGAGGGGAGGCTTCATCAGGAATAAAGATAACGGATTAATTTTTCCGACTACATTATCTAAGGAGAGAAGCGTATTATCAGATTTTTTAAGTATGAAGTTCTGAGAGGTGAAACTAAAGAATAACCCCTTTTTAAAGCCGGTGATTTCTCCCTGAAGATTATTCTTACTGAGTGAATTCTCAATCTGGTGTATGATCAAACTTGAGGGAATGACGATCAGCCAGGTACCAAATACAATGGCAGTTATGATAAGGAGAGCAAAGAGAAGTCGTTTCACTTTGGCTTGACTAAGGCAATTGTCATCGTAATATCTAAAAGACTCGGATTTTCAAATGATGTCTTGATAGTTGTCTTTTTTACAGAAAGAATAAAAGGCGAATTCTCTATTTTATGGAAGATATTTACCATCTCATTCATATCAACTTTTTCTACCTGCACTTCTGCCTCTTCTTCAATGGTCTCTTTCAAGTCTTTAGTCCCTGTTGGTTTCACAGACTTCACTTTCTTCTTTAATCCCAAAGGTTGGAATACCTCGTCAGTTGCCTGGACAATGCCCTCAATTTTTGCAAGAGACTTTTTATTTTCAACAGCATCGACCCTGTTTTTCAGGGACATGAATTCATCATTGATGAGGAATAATTCCTTCTGCTGGGTCTTCAGATTTCCGAGGTCTTTTTTTAATGATAAAGAAATACTCACGAGAAAGATGCATAAGATAACAGTGACTGCGATACTGCCAGCTATGAATAATCTTCTGTCTACCTTCAGTCTCAAGGCTTTCTCTCCTTTGCAGTAATCGTAAAGAGTGTTCGGTTCTGAGAAGAGGGTTTTGCATCAGTAATAGTGACCTGAGTGAGAAACTTCTCAAGACTGCTCTTTATCTGCTGCACATCGCTGAGAGAAGGGCACTCACCCTTCAGAATGATTCGTTCCTTATCCATTGTTATCTCGTGAAAGGACATGCCTTGTTTGCTTACCTGTGATAGGTCAAGTAACAACTGGAGTGGAGAGACCCCGATAAAAGACCTTTCCTTTTCTTTGAGCTCTTTAAGATGTGCCTTTATCTGGTACAGTTCATTCGTGATTTTCTTTTCTTGCGGGAAGATACCTGCATAGGTCTTTCGCATATCATCTCTGACAGATGAAATCGCTCTCTTTGTCGAGATTATATTCAAAGCCATATCGGATAAAAACACGAGCAGCAAAAGCACAAAGAGGGTTGCAGCAAGTTTGATCGACTTTTTTGTCTTTTCAGTATCTACTGTGTAGGAGAGTTCACCTACCCTGAGATTAATGGTTGGCCTGTCTATTTCTTTTATCGCTCCATTTATACGATCTTCACTGTCTATCGGCTTCGGATTGATGAGCAGAGGTGTGATTTCCTTATACGATGCGAAAGAGCCGAGAAGGGAAGAAAGCTCTATGGAGGTGACGAATTTCGGGTCAATCTTTAATACCTTGAGCTTTTCGAGAATCTTTCTCAGCGCATCCTTCATGACATATACTGCAAGTACCTTATATTTCCCGTTACTCTCCCCTAAGACACAGGCATCAAAAACCGCTGCCTCGGGGCTTACGAGTATGAGACCATCAAGTTCAAAAGGGAGTATCTCTTTAACTTTGCTCATATTAGAGAAGGGGAGTTCCAATGTCCTGAAATTCAAAAGGCTCAGAGGTAAACTCAGGTATGATTCCTCTATGCCGTCGAATGTTCTATCGATACTGAAAAGATCTTTTTCCTTGACAGGTGTATTGATTGTATCTTTTATCATGTAGGTGCCTCCATTTTTTTCGAATAGATAAATGGAGAGTTCTTCTTCTTTCAGATCAAAAAAGGCTACTTTTTTCATTTACTACATCTCCCTCCAGTATTTGACAGTTGTACTGGTTCCGGATATTACAAGGACACTCTCTATAACCTTTTTTATACCCTCTTCAGTTACAGTAGATATTATACGAAAATGTGTACCTTTTGCTGTAATTCTAACTCCGAAATCATTATAAATTGTATAGGTAATACCAGCCACACTCTGTATATATGCCCCACTTTGAAAAGGTGAAATTTTTCTATACGCAACAATCCTTTCAGCCATATTTTTATTGATAGAATCAGAGAGTGACATGAGCACAGGGATTTCTGCTCCATTGATATTTATCAATCCATCCCCGTATATTGTGACATAAGTCGCTATTTTTTCGTAGATGGTATTGTCTATGCCGGGAATTAATAGCAATTCATCAATACTATCAAGATACAGGTTCTTTGATGCTTTTTCAGAATCAGATAGCCGTGGTTCCTTATCAGGGTCAATCCAGTCTACAATTCTATCGGCAATACCTGATTCAATGCCTAATGCTCTAAGGAGTCTGACAAAAGAATGATACGCTTCATCATTCAAAGCGCCATTTGAATAAACTATTGAATTTATATTGAATTTCGAATTTTCATCCTCAATCCTCAGTAATACCGTCCCTTTAAAATCTTCGAAGGGGCTCTCAATGGGTATGTTTAGAGAGCCTGGGTAGGTATAAGATGGATGCTGCATGACCTCCTCAAGAATAGTTTTTGAGGCGAGTTGCACTCCGGATTTTGCAACAAAAGAGAGTCTCTGTGAGGTCTTCCAGTTATACAGGGCATTTGTGTTTGTGTACACTGCATAGGAGAACTCTACAACCAGTGCGGTGATGAGAGCAAGTACCAAAAGCGTCAGGACTAAGGCCATGCCTTTGTTATTAGTAATCAGTGATGCCTGCCCCGCTTTGCGGAGCGAGACCGGGGAGTAATGAGTGATGAGTGTTAACATTTTATAATGTCAATCCTCTCTTTGGCTTGGCAATCTCGAATAGCGTAAGTGTCTTATTTTTTAACCTTGTTGTTAACGTAATTCTTATATCCTGAGGAATGGTACGGGTTAAAGCACTATCCCATGTTTTGACCCAGTTATCTTTATAGTTAACCTCTACAGTAAAAGCCTCAATATCCTCAACTACTTCAAAACCTTCACCCACATTTTCAGAAGTATAGGCTGAGGTTATTTCTTTCATGAGTACCAGTTTTTTATCTTTTTCTTTAACAAAATAAGCTATCCTTGAGAGGCCGGGCCTCAGGGTTGAAAATGTGGTAAAAACAAGCTTTGACGTTTGTTTCCCGTAGATATCTTTGTCTTCAACTTTGAAAAGAGAATTTTTATTTATTGGATCATAGAGAACAGAATCAATATCCCTCCTCATCGTATCAATAGACATCCTGCATTCCTGAAGTTTTACAAGAGATTCATCAAGCCCTTCCATTGCTTTGTGAGAAATAAAGAATGTGCTGTAGAGAGCAGCAAGGATTATGGAGAGTAGTGCAAATGCAACCAGCACTTCAATAAGGGTGAACCCCTTCTTTGTGATAAGTAATGAGTAATGAGTGACGAGTATTTTTTTCATTTTAATTTTGGACTTTGAATGAGTTCTGCGAGTTTCACTTCTTCCTTGCCATCGCTCACCACAACATAAATTACTGAAAAACCAGGGAAGGGTGATTCTTTCGTACCAGTAATAAAACGGTAACCGGAGTATGGTTCAGGGAATTCGCCTTTGGTTTCAACCGGATTTTTCTCTGTTTCAGACATCTTATCTTTTGCAAGCATAGAGGCAACAGTCACTCTTTCGTGCCTTTCTGCAATACTGAGATGGTAATTTAATGTGTAGAGTAAAGTAACAAGAAGCCCTCCAATGACTGCAAGAGAAATCATAATCTCGAGAAGGGTAAACCCTTTTCTCGTAATGCGTGATGAGTAAAGCGTGATGAGTGCAAAAATGAAACTATCTTTCTCAGATTTCATATTCTGTGCGCTCTTTACCCACTTCCTGATATTATTTTTGCTCTTCCACTCAGTGGATTGAACGAAACATACATTTCTTGTTCTTTGTCTTTCAGAGTAACAATCAGGCTTTCTTGAAGGCCAAGCGGGTTAAAGAACAAAGTAATCTCACCTCTGGAAATATTTTTTGTTGCAGTTGTGGATATAGTGAGAAGGCTCTCAAATTTTTCTGAATATTTGCCCTCTGGAGTTTCCCACTTCGCAATTTTGGTATCGAGATTGAGTGTGAGGAAGAATGTCTCTTTTCTTGAGATCGCAGTGTCATTCAAATATCTTAAGAGAGAAGCTATTTTCCCTGCCTCTGATTTTAGTTTTCCCTCTCCAATTCCGTAAAAAGAAGGTATAACAAGAGCAGTAATAAGTGAGAGGATAAATATAACAACGAGTAATTCAAGGAGGGTAAAACCTGTAGCCTTTTTATTGTATATCCCAGTTTTTGATATCTGCATCTTTGCCTTCGCCGCCTTCTTTCCCGTCTGCGCCATAACTCAGAATATCAAAGTCTCCGTGAAGGCCTGGAGATATATACATATATGGATTGCCCCATGGGTCAGGGGGTATCTTTTTCTGTTCGAGATAGCCTCCCTCTCTGTAGTTTTTGGGTATCGTGCCTGTGGTTGGCTTTGCCACGAGTGCCTCAAGTCCCTGCTGGGTATCGGGATAGAAGCCATTGTCCAGCTTAAAGAGTTTGAGGGCTGTCTCGAAGTTTCTTATCTGTACCTTTGCTTCTGCAATGCGTGCATCATCAGTCCTGCCAATAATCCTCGGTGCGACAATGGCAACAAGAAGGCTCAGGATAAAGACTACAACAATGACTTCGAGAAGTGTGAAACCTCTAAAGGAGTTACAGACTGCATGTTTTTTTACTTCTAAATTTCTTGTTAACATTACTTTAATTTTACACGTTTATCCTATTTAAATCTATCCCAGATTATTCAAAAATTCCACTCACCTTTATTTTACCAGTTGATTCAACTGGAACATCGGGAGCAGCACTGCAAGAACAATAAAGCCTACGATGAGACCCATCAATAGAATCATTGAGGGTTCGAGCAGAGAAAGTGCCTTTTGAACCCGTTTGCTGAATTCCTCTTCATAAGTGGCTGCAGCTCTGTTGAGAACCTCTACCAGCCTTCCGCTTATTTCTCCTGTAGCGATAAGTTGTATAAAGACAGGTGGAAATCCTGTAAGGGATGCAGAAAGTCGTGCACCCTCTGCAACTTTTTTGCATGCATCCATGATCCTGCTTTCGAGTGCGATGTTCCCGATAGATTTTGCAGAAAGCTCAAGTGCCCTGAGTAATGGCACCCCGCCTTCAAGGAGGAAACCGAGTGTCCTTGCAAAGCGTGTGAAATAGAGA
>JAOUJR010000130.1 GCA_029883145.1 Nitrospirota bacterium | reverse complement strand
GAAGGTTTGCTGCAAAATGTAACCTTTAAAACAGACGAAATGTCAAAACTCCCAAGATATGCCCTTAATAACCGTAACCAGATATCCTACTTCTAACATTCACTCAAAAGTGATCTATTGCTTCCTGGAGTCTTCACCTTTAAATCTTGGACTACAATGCAACACTACAACCAATAATCAATACAAAAAGTCTCACCCTCTTTAATTTAAATTTAGAAACTTTTTTACTGATTAATATTTTAAAATTGACAAACCATAATTTTTATAGTTCTATTATATTACAAGTTGGGTTATCAACTTAGATATAAAAGGGAAACTCATTCATGTTGACTATAAGACTTACCTGTCCTGTCCATACCTTAGATAAACAATTATTACTGTCAGAAAATTCACAAATTTCAACAAAGACTATTGATACTCTCATATCTTCAAATAGACAAAAGTTCTATAAGACTTATTTCTTATCAGAGCACGGTTCAGTTAAAGTAGACCTTATAAATTTTCTCTATGAGTCTAACTACAAAGTAATTTTTGCTGACCAGAAAAATACTGCAAAAGTACTGAGTATTTTAGAGGAAGTTCACCTTATTTCGCCTATTTTAGAGTCACTGGACTATTTCAAAAATTATGACTTTTACACATATAAACATATCCTCAGAGTATTTGCACTTTCTACACTGATCTCTTTAAATTTGCTTACTAACTGGAAGGATTTATTTAAAGAATTCTCATCAGGTCCTGCTCATGACTTTGGTAAGATATGTGTTCCTTTAGATATTTTGCAAAAAACAGCTCCACTTACAAGAAAAGAAAGATACATTTTGGAACATCATACATTAGCTGGTTATGTTTTGCTCGGCTATTATTATCGAGATAAGCATAACTTTAACGCCAAGGTAGCCAGAGATCACCATGAGAGAAAAAATAGTTCAGGATACCCCCGTGGCATTAAGCTTAGAGATCGGTTGGTAGAAATTGTCGCTGTGAGTGACATATATGATGCCCTCATTTCGCCAAGGCCCTATCGACCCATTTCGTTCGACAACCGCTCAGCATTAGAAGAAATAACCACCATGGCAGAAAAGAAGCAATTAAGTTGGAAGGTTGTTCAGGCACTCGTGGCACTTAACCGTAAATCTAAGCCTCAATTCAGTGTCTGTAAAGTTTCACAAGAAAAAAGAGGAAGCCCTCCGCCAAAAAATAATTACGGGGTCATTATAGAGTCAGAAAATAATTATTTTAGAGAGAACTATAAATGACGAAGGGACGCATTGCGAGATTTCAGACCACTGGTTTGTTTCTTCGAAGTATTCAAAATAATATTTTGCTAAAATATTAATATTTCTATTGGTAATCAATAGTTTTATAGGTACAGAAAATGAAAGATGAAAATAAGACAAAAAAGCAACTCATAAACGAACTGGTTGAATTACGCCAACGAATTATTGAGTTGAAGAAACAGGAAACCGAGCACAAGCGTGTAGAGGAAGCACTGCAGGAGAGCGAGGAGAAATATCGGGAACTGGTCGAAAACCTGAATGATGTTATCTATTCTCTTGACGATAAAGGCGTGATTACGTATATCAGTCCCAACATAGAACCTATCAGTGGATATAAACAATCTGAAATCATCGGAAATCATTTCGTTGATTTTATATATCATGAGGACAAGCAACGAATTATCAACCAGTTTCAGAAAGTCATTCTCGGACATATAGAACCAAGTGAGTATCGTTTTATTTTTAAATCCGGTAGAATCTACTGGATACGTGCTTCAAGCCGTCCAGTCTACAAGGAAGGAAGAGCTACCGGATTGCGTGGCGTATTGATTGACATCACTGAGCGTAAGCGGATTGAGGAGGCGCTGAAAGAAAGTGAATCCAGGTTCCGGAGCCTCTTTGACTTGTCTCCTCAGGCTATCGCCCTTACTGAGGTAGAGACAGGAAAAATAGTTGATGTCAATGACAAATTTTGTGAACTCACTCAATATGACAAAAAAGATGTTCTTGGAAGGACGACACCCGAATCTTGCTTTTACTCCGGGAATGATAGAAAAAGATTTGTAAAAGAATTGCGGACACGAGGAGAGGTCCACAGATTGGAAATGGATTTTAAAGTCAAAGACGGATCAATTCTCAATGCGCTCATGTTCTCTAAAATTATTCAGCTCGAAGGCAAGCCTTTTGTGCTTACCATATTTTTTGACATGACTGAACATAAGCGAGCTGAGGAAAAGCTACGAGAGAGCAAAGAGAAATACCGCATTGTATTCGATCAAGCTGCAGATTTAATTGCCATAGTTGATATTCAGGGAAACTTCTTAGATTTGAACAAGAAGTTCGAGGAGGAGAGTGGTTGGAGCCGTGATGAGATGAACGGTAAGAATGTGTTTACAAGCGGGATAATAACAGAGGCGTCTGCTCATAAGGTATCATTTCATCTCAGCCAACTTATTCTAGGAAAAGAGCCACCTATTTTTGAAGTTGAGGGCGTAAAAAAGGATGGTGGGACAGTACCTTTTGAGCTCAGAGCTACTCCAATAATTAAAGATGACAAGATAGTAGCAGTTCAAGCTATTTTGAGGAATATTACTGAGCGTAAGCAAGCTGAGGAGATATTAAAAAACAGCGAGGAGAAATATCGTTCTTTAGTAGAGTCTACCGAAGATTCCATATATTTAATAGATAGAAATTGCAAATATCTTTTCATGAACAAAAAGCATCTAACAAGGTTAGGTTTGTCAGGCGACGAATATCTTGGCCAAGAGTACAGCAAGTTTCATTCGCCAGATGAAACAAAATGGTTTATTGAAAAAGCCAACAAGGTATTTACGACAGGCGAGTCAATCCAGCATGAACATAAAAGTCTCAAGGATGGTAGATATTACTTCCTCACGTTGAGTCCTGTTAAAAAATCAGATGGAACAATAATAGCTGTAACCGTTATTTCAAAAGACATCACCGAGATCAAGCACATGGAGGAAAAGCTGCAAGCCTTGTCACTTACTGATGAACTCACGGGTATTTACAATAGGCGAGGATTCTTTACGTTAGTTGATAAGCTGTTAAAGATATCCAAGCGGCAGAAGAAGGGGATGTTCATGCTTTATGTCGACCTGGATGATCTAAAAGTGATTAATGATACCTTTGGTCACCAAGAAGGGGACTTAGCGCTAATCGATACTACCACCATACTCAAGGAAAATTATCGAGAGTCTGATATCATTGCTCGCATTGGTGGAGATGAATTTGTGGTTATTCCAGTAGGAATTGATGGGGATAGTGTCGAGATAATCATTGCTCGTCTGCAAAACGCCGTTGAGGTTCATAACTCTAAGAATATCCGCCGCTACAAGCTGTCATTAAGTGCTGGGATAGCGTACTACAACCCTGAACACCCCTGCTCTATTGATGAACTATTGATTCAGGGAGACAAGTCGATGTACGAGCAAAAAAGGTATAAATATAAGTCTTAGCTCACATATCCTTACTTTTTACCAGTAATCATTACTTTTCAGACCTACTTAAAAGTGAAGACTTGTAGGTGAAGGCAGTACTCGGCGCTCTTCAAATTTAATCTTGAACATTATCAAGAAACCTGCACAGTTCAGATTAAAACAAATATCATTGCTGAATTTGCGCCTCAGTCCATTTATTTACAGAAGAAACAAATGCTGGTCTTCATTTGACTGTTATTTATTTTGATTCGAAAGACTCCCAATGTGCAAAGCCCGATAGTATTTAGTTCAGAATGAACTCCTCAAAGGTTTCGAATTTTGCCCGGTGTTTATAAGCAGGTGGAGTTGTGCTTCCCAAAAAATAGTATGATGGGACATCAGGTGTAAATTGGACAGAAGCACACAAAATAAATAGAGCCATTTAAAGGGTTCAACTTCATTGGACAACCTCTCTGTGTCGGCAATTTCAACTTCTGCCTTCGCCTTGGCAGGATGACCAAATCCCCTTATATGGCTCCAGAATAACTTGCGATCTCAGTTCCGGGTAACCTGAGCTTTCCAAGGTGCTTCGGCGAATGCTTCTTTCCTCCTGTGCTACAGGAAGCTAATCACCGCATCCAACTCCCGCTACCTTTACTGTTTACGAACCTCAGGTTTAATCCCGTACTGAGTATCGCAATTCCTTTTCTAATTAAATTTTACTCTCTTGAGAATATATTTCAATAACCAATTAGCTTGATAAGAGGAATATCTGACTTATTTTCAGCTTCTATACTCTTTTATTTACTATTTTTAATCGAAAGCACCTATTATCAATATCTTTCGTAATTTACTACTGCTTTCTTGAACTCCTCTATACCGATGCGCTGGATGAAACGCGGAATTCTCTCTCTTGGCTTAGCATTCTTTGAATAATAATCAAGGCACTTTTTTATTAAATCAAGCGCATCTTCTTCTGAAAGGTCTTCGGCAATTAAAAATCACGATATACCTTAATCTAAATAGAAATATTATATAATTGATTAATAACTTTAAATTGACAAGTGCAGTTTTATTTGATAAAAGGAGGCATAGATAAGGCTATTCCGATAAAGCCAACCCCTTCGTGAGAAGGGGACAGAAAGCGGCGGGTTTCATTTGTAAGAGATGGCTGAGCTTCCGAAGGAAAAAGCTTTTGGTAAATCCAGTCTTGTTTTTAAGTATGGAAAATTGTAATAGGAAGGGGGAAATAAAATGAGAAATATTTTATTTATGTTTTTAATATTTGTGCTGGTATTAGTCGGTATTAGCTATGCTGCAGATCCAGTTGTGGAGAGACCAGTTTATTCTGCCGGTGATTACTGGGTTTTTACCAGAGATGACGGTAAAACTACAAAGCTGGAATTTCTTAGAGAAGAAAAAGACCGGTATATTTTTAACCAAGATGGGGTCCAAGTTGTCAAAGACTTTGATCTTACCGTTGAAAAAAGAATGCGTGATTACCGTGGACCCCTTGTTAAATTCCCTATTAAGGTAGGGAAGGTGTGGACTTATGATTATGAAGGTGCGAGTGCTCGTTATCAGTCTGTTGGCAGACAAGCCAAGTATGCAGTGGCAGCGTATGAGCAAATTACTGTTCCAGCAGGAACATTCTGGTCATTTAAGATTACTCTTTCCATATATGAGACGATATATTGGGAGAAGGGTTTCTCTACCGAGTATTGGTATGCACCTGATGTGAAACAGATAATAAAAAGCAGTAAAGAAGGGAAAATATTAGAGTTAAAGGAGTATAAAATTAAATAGATATCTCGAATCATTTTAATTTGGATAAATTGAGTATCGTCCGTAACCAATAGATAACAAAAGCTAAAGATCGACATCTTAAAAACGAGTTATGCCCACTTTCAACCGGTAATCATTAATATTTCAGACTATTTGCCCGTGAGGATTAGGAGGTGGAGTAACCACTCTATGAGCTATTTTTTTCTCCAAAATTCACCTGCAAGTCAACAGGTATCAAAAATTAAAACTGGTTAAGAGCTCGAACAGAAGTAAATACCACCTCGATTCGAAGATAGG
>JAOUJR010000129.1 GCA_029883145.1 Nitrospirota bacterium | reverse complement strand
GGGGAGTTTAAGTTTTGTATTATCAAGAAAATATTTATGTTTTTCCTGCAATCTCCTGAATCCCCAGATGAGACCCAATATAATGATGATAATCAACCACCAGTAGTGAACAAAAAAGTTGCTTAAGCCGATGAGTATTAGTGTAATGGTGGGCAACGCACTTTTTGTATTTTCGAATATCTTCACTATTTTTGGTATGACAAAGGTGAAAAGAAATGACATTACAATAAAACCGACACAGATCATAAACGTCGGGTATACCATTGCCATCCGTATTTTCGCCCTGATTGAAGCCTGATTTTCGAGAAAGTCTGCAAGCCTTGCGAGGACCTTATCCAATGTCCCGCTTTGTTCTCCTGCTGCAACCATGTTTCTGTAAAATTCAGGAAAAATATTTTGATAATCTTCAAGTGCACGGGAGAGGCTTGTGCCGCCGGAAACCTTCTCTCTCACACTGACGAGAAGACCTTTCCAGAATCCTTTGTGTTCTTCAGAGAGTGACCTCAATGCATCCATTAAAGGGACACCTGATGAAATGAGCGTCGATAGTTGTCTCGTTATTGAGGGAAGGAATGTGCTCTCAGATCTGCGGAAAAACCATCTTTTTTCTCGATGGCTGTATTCATTGACTTCTTTTGGAAAAATGCCGAGTTCTTTAATATTCGAAAGAGCGTCTTGTAACCCGTCAGCCTCAAGGATGCCGGTAGCCTTGGAGCCGTCTGCCCTATACCCCTTATAATGAAATATCGGCATAGTCCTTCTGTGTTACTCTCAGGACCTCTTCGAGTGTGGTGACACCTTGTAATACCTTTTCGACACCGTCTGACATCAGGGTCTTCATGCCTCTTGAGATTGCAACATTCTTTATGCTCTGCGAGTCTATTTTCCCTGTAATCATATGTCTTATTTCATTATCTATGATGAGTAGTTCGAATATTCCTGTCCTCCCGATGTAACCCTTATCCTTGCATCTGTCACAGCCTCTGCCTCTATAAAGTAATGAGTAATGAGTGGGTGATAGGTTAAGAAAATATGCTCGTTCCGCATCAGAGGGCTCGTATGACTCTTTACAATATGGACAGATAACTCTCACAAGCCTCTGAGCAAGGATACCCATAAGTGATGATGCCACGAGAAATGGTTCTACGCCCATGTCAATGAGCCTTGTGATTGCAGAAGGTGCATCATTTGTATGGAGGGTGCTCAGGACAAGATGTCCTGTGAGTGATGCCTGAATTGCAATCTCTGCAGTCTCAAAGTCTCTTATTTCACCGACCATTATCACATCAGGGTCCTGCCGTAATATTGAGCGTAATCCTGACGCAAACGTAAGGCCTATTTTTGGATTGACATGAATCTGCCCGATACCTTTGAGCTGGTATTCAACAGGGTCTTCAACAGTGATGATATTTTTTTCTTCTGTATGAATCCTGTTCAGAGCAGCATAGAGTGTGGTGGTCTTGCCACTCCCTGTGGGTCCGGTGACAAGCAGTATTCCGTTTGTTCTCTTCAGTAAGTCCTCGAGGCGACTCTCGTCATCTTTATTAAATCCAACTTCCCACAGCCCAATAAGCCCCTGTTTTCTGTCGAGCAATCGTAAGACTGCTCTCTCTCCAAATGATGTAGGAATAATAGAGACTCTAATGTCTATGTCCTTTCCTCCAATAAGAAGCCTTATCCTTCCATCCTGCGGCAGTCTCTTCTCTGCAATATCGAGGTTTGCCATAATCTTCACCCTGCTTATCAGTGCATCCTGAATAATCTTTGGAGGGCTTAAGACCCTGTGTAAGATTCCATCTACCCTGAGCCTTACATCAAGCTCTTTCTCATAAGGCTCTATATGTATGTCAGACGCCCTCTCTTTTACTGCCTGTTGGAGAAGTGCATTCAGGAGCCTTATTATTGGTGCTTCTTCTGTGAGTTCAAGAATGTCTCTTGGTTTTTCGAATTCAGTTGCAACAGATGAGAGGTCTTCGCCTGTGATGTTGTCCATTACTTCCTCTGCAGAGCCCATCTGGCCGTAGAACCTGTTAATTGCATCAATAATTACCCCTGGCGGAGCGCTTAAAGGTAGTGGTTTGAGGCCAAGGTGTTTTGAGAGTTCCAATAATGCGAGTATTCCCTTTTCGTCTGCGACTGCAGCAAAAAGAACTCCATCTTTTTTTCGGAGAGGCATTATCAGATTGCCTTTTACAAAAGAATGAGGAACGTCTTGAATAAGTGAAAGTTCTACATCTTCGTCCTTTATAGCGTCAATGCCTTCCATAATTTTTCACTTTGTATTGTGCATCTTCATTTTGTAATTCGGTTCTGCATAATGTACTTCTGGGATACTCGAGAATTCCTCAGCGGCTTCTTCTACATCCTGACCCTTTCTGAGCTTTATATGATAGACCTTAATATTGTCGATGAATTTGATAACCGATGCACCTTTTTCAGAAATGATCGAGAATGCCGTTTCAGCAGGAACATCTTCTTTAAATTTCACTAAAAGCTCTCCTTCAACATACTGTCTTTCCACCTTTGCAAACTCCTTCTGTTTATCTTTTGTGATCTGGGCAAGTCTATTTTCTTCTGTCACTATATGTGGGGTGAGGAATACCAGGAGATTTGTCTTCTGTTTACGTACGCTTGACGTTTTGAAAAGCCACCCTAATACGGGTATGTCTCCAAGAAGAGGCACTTTTGTGATGTTTTCTTCTTTTCTTTCCGCCATAAGACCACCGATGACAACTGTTTGTCTGTCCTTCACCACAACTGCAGTTTTGGTTGAACGCTTTGTTATGGTAGGACCGACATTAATAAGGATAGACTCTGACTCTCCCTGTACTAAGCTTGAAATCTCCTGATATATATCCAGTTTTACATGATCACCCTCAGTAATCTGAGGAGTGATCTTCAACTTTATACCTACATCATACCGTTCGATAGAACTGAGGACAGTACTGGTTGTGGTGATGTCCCGTTCTCTCTTGGAGACAAAAGGCACATTTTCACCGACCATGATCTCTGCCTCCTTATTGTCTGAAGTGAGTATCTGGGGAGTTGAAAGGACATTTACAGTACCTCTGAATTCATTCAGACTGAAGAGTGCAGCAAATCCCGGTATAGTCAGTTTGGAAGATTTAGGCTCGCCCGTGGAAGGGTCTGTTGTGATGATTGGGACATCAATGAAATTACCCATTCCCCCCGCAGTGAGCCCTGATAATCCGGTTAAAATATTATCAAGGGCTGTTGGGTCAAGTTTCCCGAATCCTCCGATAGCAATAGGTTCACCCTTCCGTGTCGCTGTTGCCCTCCACTGTGTTCCAAGATCCCTCAGATTGTCTATTGAAGCTTCTACAATCATTGCCTCAACAAATACCTGTCTCCTCCTCTTATCAAGTTGTTTTATAATCTGGGCAAGATTCTGATAATCAGCAAGTGACGCGACAACCACAAGTGAATTCGTGGATTTATCGGGTGTAATGGTTATGCCACCGGCTGCCTCAAATGGCATAACCGGTGCACCTGGAGCTACCTGTTTTGTGGGCTGTACTGCCTTGAGCATTCCCTCCAGCACCTTTGAAAGCTCTGTAGCATCTGCATTCTCAAGGAAATAGACATTTATTCTTCCCAGTGCTTCAGGCGAAGGAACATCGAGGAGTGCAATCAGTGATTTCATAGATTCTCTCATTCCTTTATCTCCAAAGAGGACAACGGCATTCAACCTCTGATCAGCTACTACCCTTGCCTCATCTGCTATGACCGGCTGCCCCGGTGTCCTTGTCTTCCCCCGGCCCATACCTTCATTTAAAATTTTTGCAATAGTATCAGCACTTGAATATTTAAGGATGACGATCTCGGGTTTTTCCTTTATGGATGGCTGGTCAATAACCTCAACAATGGAAAGAATCTT
This sequence comes from Nitrospirota bacterium, assembly GCA_029883145.1. Classification (GTDB taxonomy): domain Bacteria; phylum Nitrospirota; class Thermodesulfovibrionia; order Thermodesulfovibrionales; family SM23-35; genus VGWZ01. The sequence continues at coordinate 1,621 of JAOUJR010000129.1, read as the reverse complement.
TTCGACATTCATGCCTGAATCTATCATGAGAAGCAGGTTACCAGGGCCAAAGGCAGAAATATGTCCGTCTTTTGAGATGACTGGTTGAAGGAATCTCAGTGCATCATCAGAAGATATATAGCGTAAAAAAATCAACCGTGCGATGTAACTCTCATTGACAGGGAGTCTTTCAGTGGCAATCAGCATCCCCCGCTGTTTGGCTTCTATTGCAGGCACAATCTTATATGCGTCAATACCGGATGGAATCACTGTGAATCCTTTAAGCTCAAGCACTGATGTAAAAAGATTGTAAGCATCATCAGCAGACAGCTTTGTGGGAGCTATTATCGTGATCTTCCCCTTCACCCTCTCGTCGAAGATAAAATTCTTCCCTGTAATCTCACTGATAAATTTTGTGATAGTTGACAGGTCAACGTCGACAAAATTAAAGGTAACCTTCTGATCTTTTTTTACTCCAGCAAAGGCAGCATTGACGAGAAATGGCGAAGGATAAATGAGAGCGCTAAAAAAGAACATTAAAAACATAACACTGAAAATGAAAGATAAATGTTTGACTATTATTTTCTTATTCCTTTTCATATTTTATTCCTTTTTTCTCAACCTATACCTTCCTTTTTACTTTTTATTTTATCTGATAGGTCATGGTCATCTTTGCCTTATTTCTTATAATATCGAGCTGAACCCTGTCCATTCCTTTCAGGGCTGTAAATGTCTGAAGTGCTGCTTCAGGACTCGAGATATTATACTCATTAATACGTAAAAGAATATCACCATTCTGGAGACCGAGGCTCTGGTATATTCCGCCAGCTTTTACCTCACTGAGGACAAACCCTTCCTGCTTGCCTTCAACAATATTCGGCATGAGCCGTGCATGAGTCATTATCTCATTTGGGTTTTCTATTGCCTTCCGTACCCTCCTCTGATCAACTACATACGAACTCTCTCCTGTTTTACTCGCAAATTTAGAGGAGAGTGTTCCTGTGCCTTTCACTTCCTTAATTATGGTGATATCAGCTAAGGGAATATCTGTATCCTTACCATTGATATTTACGAATACCCTGTCCTTTTCGACCTTTTTAAGCGTACCGATACCGAACACAGAATCCCCTATCCTGAAGACATCCTGCTGACCGGTCTTGTCCATAAAGATTGCATAACTTAGTTTCTTCGGTCCTGAGACTGTTCCGACAAGTGATACATCTGACCTGGAGAGTGACTGACCTGATGCAGATGATAAAGGTTTAATTTCACCTCCGGGAAATCCAAAAGGGTTATTTTTCAGTATGGGTGCATAATCCTGAAGGGTATATTTCACAACCTTTTCTGCCTTTTTTTCTTGCTTAATAACCTTTTCCTCAGAGCTGAAGGAGAGTGATACCACATCCCTGATGAAAAAGAGAATTGCAATGATGAGCAACAGGCCGATGAAAATAGTAATGAATAAAATGAACTTTGGATTCCTCAGGAAATGCCCTAAACTGTATATCTTCATCACTGAGAAAAGAATACCAAAAGGGGTTCAGGGTTGTCAAAAAAATTCAGGAAGAACACTTCTCATCAAAATCTCAACTTATATGAAAGGCTTAAAGTGAAGTCAGGTGCACCTGCGGTATTCGGGTCT
>JAOUJR010000205.1 GCA_029883145.1 Nitrospirota bacterium | reverse complement strand
CTATATGCTTTTATTTTGTATTGCGTATGAATGAGCTGATTATTCCAAGCTTCATCCCCTCAGGGGGGAATTGGGTCTATTGGGGTAAAAGTCAAGGTGGGATTCTCTTATCTTAAAGGGAATTTACACACAACAAGATGATACTTCTCTCAAGTATGGCAGTAACAATTTCAATGGATCATAACTTACAATCCCGCGATAAAGAAAAGAGGAGAATTGATCTTCTGAGGGATTCTAGAGATGTCAATTTATAGGAAATAAATCTTGCCTAAATACCCTTAATAAATCCCTAATTTTCTATTTCCGCTATGCCCTCTTACGGACATGGTTAGGGTAGAGAAGGAAGGGAGTGCGGGCTGTTGTCAGCAAAAGGGGGGTTGATGATGGGAACCAAAAAGGTGGGAGCTCTTTCCAGCCCGCTCAAAAGAGCCGTCTTTATTATATGAAAGAATATAGTTTAATCAACCTATTTCTTTTATTTTTTTTTAGAGGCAGGGAGAGGGGTCCCAGGACCCCTCCCGAGATCATCTTAAGGACGCTTTCTATGCGATTAAAGGCCTCTATGTAGACGTCCAGAATCGGAAATTATTCTCACGTGGGTAAGAATTTGGGGAGGGAATTATCAACACTCGAATTGACATTCACTGTCGAATTAAGTATTTATTAGATACATTTTTCAGGATTTTCATCACAGACAAAAAAGGAGGTTAAGGATGAAAAAACTACTCATGATTATTCCTTTGGTCATTCTGCTTTGCTTTACTTTCAGTTGCCAGCAGGGTGAAGAGGTAGCGGAAGAAGCAGCATTATCAGATGAGGATGTAGCGGCAATCAAGGCAAGCACTGAGGCGTATGTCCAAGCCGTAAAATCCGAGGATTTTACGGCTTTTGCAGCATTGTACACCGAGGATGCAGTCTTGATGCCTCCAAACCAGCCCATAGTTCAGGGGCGTGAAGCGATTCTGACCTGGGCGGAGGCATTTCCACCCTTGACAGAGTTCAGCCTATCAGCAGTGGAAATTGATGGACGTGGCGATCTTGCCTTTGTACGTGGGACATATTCTATGACGATAGCTTTGGAAGGTGCACCAGAGCCAATACAAGATACCGGCAAGTACATAGAGATTCGACGAAAACAGGAAGACGGCTCTTGGCTCATCGCAAGAGACATCTTTAACTCAGACCTGCCGCTTCCTCCGCCACCAGAAAAGGAGTAACAGCATAAGCTGACTTATTAAAATCCATTCTCATTTTCTAGGAGGGGTAGCATGAAAAAACTTTGTATGATTCTACCTTTGGCTCTGATTCTATGCTTTATGGTTGGCTGCCAGGACAAGGAAGCGATGGCAGAGCTTGAAGCGATGAAAGCCCAGGCAGATGTTGAGGAGCAGAATATTGAATTAATAAAAAGTTGGATTATTAATGTCTGGAATCAGCGGAATCTCGCCCTCATTGACACAATATGTTCTCCAAAGTGCGACATTCATTATCGTGGGCAACATTCTGTGATGGACCCTGAAGGATTGAAGTCTATGGTGAGTCGATGGCACCAAGCGTATTCAGATTATGCGAATGAAATCGAGGATATTTTTGCTGCTGGAGATAAGGTCGTGGCTCGATTCACTATCCGTGGAACCCAAGATGGCCCGTGGCATGAACTCCCTCCTTCTGGGAAAAAGATAGAGGTAACTGAGATTATGATTTCACGTGTCGAAAATGGAAAAATTGTAGAAATGTGGGCTGAGGAAGATGTCCTCACGAGAAGGCAGCAACTCGGCTATACAGTTGCCCCTCCTCAACCTCCACGAGAAAAAAAGTAACAACTCGGCATGGAGCTTAAGCCGAAGGAGGGGGAGAAATAATCCTATAATCTGGAATGACCAACATTTAAAAAATAACGCGGAGATAATAAGATGAGCAAACTTAAAAAGTACTCAAAAATAACATTATTTCTTTCAGGTTTTTCACTTATAGCACTTCTTTTTAGTCACCTTGCCCTGACCGACATATATCATGGAGAAATAGACCTCAGTTTAGAATGGACAATACTGAGAATAGCAGCCATTATTTTTCTAGCTTTTATCATTTTTACGGTATTTACTATAAGGCAAGTCTTTAAGATAACCTGATTTGTAAGAAGATAGACTTCACCTGATTTGACACCCCCTGTCAATTCTTGTGTTGATCAGTCCAATATACTACTTCCCCTACCCTGCAACAAATCTCATTCCTGCAGAATCACCATCGGAGCCAGACAATCCAGCAACAGGGTGACCTGTCGTTAAACAGAATAAATAATGGAATGATGGGGTCGGACCAAATTAAGTCATTAACAATAAAGGGATAAAATCCATTTTTTTAAAAAAATGAACTTTATTGAGATACATGGCGTCTTTTAAATTGAAAGGAATGGAAATGAAAAAGATTATTGTATTATTTTTTTGTTTTGTTTGTTTCTTAGCGATCCTATCCGCTGAGGAGAAAGAAGTCATTCAGAAGGCCACAGAGCTGTTTGACCAACAAAAATACACCGATGCTCTAAAAATAATTGAGGAAGGAATCAGAGAATTTGGTCCTACAGATAAGCTTATAAACACAAAATACAAGATTCTCCTGTTATCAAAGAAATATGAGGAAGCGCTTGAGACTTTTGAAATAATAATCCAACGGGTTGGAGAATCCCCTCATGTGATGATAGATAAAATCCGGCTTCTTTACTATCTCCAGAGATATAATCAAGCACTGGAGACTGCTTTAAACATTGATGATAAATCAAGTGAGAAATCCCCTTTTATCAGCCTTTTTATTGTTAGAATTGCTGTTGCTCAAAAAAATAAGGACATGGCCATTGACTGGTTAGAGAAATCTTTAGAGAGAGGCGAGTATTCTTACAATTATCTGCTTCAAGAAGAGTTTGCAATTCTCCATGAGGAAAAAAGGTTTAAAGATATCATCTTAAAAATGAAAGATAAGATAGGGATTGACAGACCGGCAAAGGATTTCTCTGTATCTCTATTATCAGGGGGTACTTATTATCTTTCTGCGGAGAAAGGAAAAGTGGTTCTAATAGATTTTTGGGCAACCTGGTGTCCTCCTTGTGTGGCAGAATTTCCCAATCTTAAAAAATTATACAAAGAACTGCATAGTAAAGGATTTGAAATTATCGGAATAAGTCTTGATTCGAATAGAGAACTTCTTGAAAAATTCACGAAACAGAGAGGCATTCCCTGGAACATCGCTTTTTCAGGAAAAGCTATGGAAGGTGAGGTAGTGAAATTATATGGAGTTCAATCGGTTCCGATGTACTGGCTTGTAGATAGAAAAGGTATCTTGAGATTCTCATTTGATACAGGAGGTAAAGAGCTAGAAAACCCCATAAAACAAGTGGTCAATGAGTGATAGATATATCTTGCCGTTTGCTATTCTATGTATACCGAATTGTCACCTTAAATGATTTGCGGGTCGCAAGGAATGGACCAAATGGTTTCTATTGAGTGGCCATCGCCTTGCTGAGATAGGCGACTTTATCTCTGTCCGCAGATAAGTTTCTACAAATCTTCTACATTTAGATACAAAAACCTATAATTTTCTACAAGGATCATCCTCATACGGGGGATTATTAATCATTCCCCAATTTATGGACATGGTTGGGGTAGAGAAGGAAGGGAGTGCGGGCTGTTGTCAGCAAAAGGGGGATTGATGATGGGAACCAAAAAGGTGGGAGCTCTTTCCAGCCCGCTCAAAAGAGCCGTTTTTATTATATGAAAGAATATAGTTTAATCAACCTATTTTTTTTAGAGGCAAGGGGAGGACTCAGGACCTCTGTGATCCTGGCTTCCCAGATTAAAGAAAAGACGCTTTTTAGGCGATTAAAGGCCTCTACAATGTAGACGTCCAGAATCGGAAATTATTCTCACGTGGGTAAGAATTTGGGGAGGGAATTATCAACACTCGAATTGAC
>JAOUJR010000176.1 GCA_029883145.1 Nitrospirota bacterium | reverse complement strand
GGAGGCATGAGAGACGAAGCAGAGATCCGGGGACACAGAAGAACATACGTGGGCGCTTTGCCTGGAAGGATAATACAGGGGATCAAAACATCAGGAACCCACAATCCTGTATTCATGCTTGATGAAATTGATAAAATAGGTATGGACTTCAGGGGAGATCCTTCTTCTGCCTTACTCGAAGTTCTTGACCCTGAACAGAACAACTCCTTTGTTGATCACTATCTTGCAGTTCCCTTTGACCTTTCAAAGGTTATGTTTATTACCACTGGTAACCTTGTAGATACAATACCCAACCCTCTCAGAGACAGAATGGAGATAATATATCTCTCCGGCTATACAAAAGAGGAGAAGCTCGGCATTGCAAAGAATTACCTTATTCCAAAGCAGTTAGAAGAACATGGTATTAATAACAAAATACTTAAAATCACAGATTCAGGGCTTCTTAATATAATTTCACAATATACAAGAGAGGCAGGGGTAAGAAACCTTGAGAGGGAGATTGCACACCTCTGCAGAAAAGTGGCAAAAAAGATAGCTGAAGGTAAAGAAAAAGCATTCGTAATACATGCAAAAAACCTCCATAGATATCTCGGTGTGCCTAAATTTTTACCCGAAGAAGAGATGGAGAAAGATGAAGTGGGTGTTGCAACAGGCCTCGCATGGACAGAGTCTGGCGGAGACATAATCTACGTAGAAGCAACAACGATGAAAGGTAAAGGACATCTTACCTTAACAGGACAGCTTGGGGATATCATGAAAGAATCTGCACAGGCTGCGTTGAGTTACGTGCGTTCACGGTCAAAGAAACTCGGCATAAATGATGAAGTATTTTCTAAAACAGATATCCATATCCATGTTCCTGCAGGCGCAATACCAAAAGATGGACCTTCTGCAGGTATTACCATGGCTACCTCGATTGCGTCTGCTTTTACAGGAAAGCCTGTGAATAAGAATATTGCAATGACAGGAGAAGTGACATTGAGAGGCAGGGTGCTTCCAATAGGAGGGCTGAAAGAAAAAACCCTTGCTGCAAAGAGGATGGGTATTAAAAAGGTCGTTATCCCGAAGAGGAACAAGAAAGACCTTGAAGATATTCCAAAATATGTTAAAAAAGATATGGAGTTTGTATTTGCTGATACAATGGACGACGTGCTCAAAGTTTCACTGAAAAAAGACCATAGACAACAAAACAGAATAGTTATCAATCGAAAAAGACAAAAGTCTACTCACTAATATGAGGCTTTCTCAAATCGGGGAGCTTTCCCTTTTAGAGCAAATAAGGACGAGATTTGAAAAACAATCACGCACTATTATTGTCGGGATAGGCGATGACGCTGCTGTAGTAAAACAAGGTGATGCAAGTCTCCTCGTGACTACTGACATGATGGTCGAGGGGATTCACTTTGACCTCAGTTTTACAACTCCTTTTCAGATCGGTTTTAAGTTAGTATCCGTGAATGTAAGTGACATCTTTGCCATGGGAGGAAAGCCCAGATACCTTTTGCTGAGTCTTGCTATGGATAAAAATACAGAAACATCATTTATTGACAAATTTTTTGACGGAGTTCAACAGGCAATAAAATTATACGGCGTATCCCTTATCGGTGGAGATCTTTCATCTTCAAAAAGGCTCATGAGTTTGTCAGCAACACTCATCGGATATACAAAAAAACATATAAAACGTTCCGGCGCAAAATTAGGTGATAAAATCTATGTAACAGGAACCCTTGGTGATTCGGCCTGTGGACTTATATTGCTAAAAAAGATAAAAAGACCCATACCTCTTGAAAGTTATAACGAAAGAGCGCAGAGAGCAAAGAGCAAAACGCATAGAGTTCAAAATAACTACACTTTGCTCCATGCTCTATGCTCCAAGCTCTTAGAGGGAGGTTTATCCTGTAATGTGGTTGAGCCATTACTGAGGAAGCACCTATTAACTGAAGCAAGAGACCCGAAGGAATTTGTCAGGTATGCAACTTCCATGATCGATATAAGTGATGGACTCCTCATTGATCTGTCGAGGCTATGCGACGAAAGCAAGGTCGGTGCCAGAATATATAGTAAAAAAATTCCTTTATCTAATGAACTCAAAGAAGCTGCTTCATATCTTGGGATTTCTCCGATAAAATTAGCTCTTTCAGGTGGTGAAGATTATGAGCTCCTATTTACTGCACCTGCCAATAAACAGGTTAAAGCACTCCATATCGGAGAGATTACAGAATCAGAAAGGGCAATGATAGACAGTTCTGGCAAAAAAAGGATATTTTCAGCAGAAGGTTATCAGCACTTTGGCATTCAGAGATAGACTCAGAGAAATTTTAAAAATAAAAGAAACACCACACAGGATAGCACTATCTTTTTCCACAGGAGTCTTTATAGGAATGTCTCCGTTTTTAGGTATACACACCATTCTCGGAGTAATCGTTGCGTGGCTTTTTAAACTTAATACGTTCGCAATAATTGCTGGAGTGTATGTCACAAATCCGTGGACTATTGTACCGATTTATACCTTTAGCACATGGGTAGGTGTTCAGTGCTTTGGAGTAAAACAGATAATTCCAAAGATAGACTGGTCAACGATTACCTTCAGCAAATTCATCAACGACCTGTCGCCTCTTCTGATGCCTTTTATTTTTGGTACGCTCCTGATTGGTCTTCTCTCAGGCATCGTCAGTTATTTGATCATCTATAGGACAATAAAACGTATACGTTAAGAGAAAGTGAGAAAAAATCATAAAGTTGTACTATAATACTGCTAATTTAATTCAGATTCATTTTAGGAGGTAGAAATGGTCAAGATTTATTATGACAAAGATGCAGACAAAAAAATCCTTGAGGGGAAAAAGATTGCTGTTATAGGCTATGGAAGTCAGGGTCATGCTCATACCAACAATCTTAAAGAGAGTGGTATTGATGTAATAGTCGGTGAAATAAAAGGACCAAACTGGGAAAAGGCAGTGAAAGCAGGCTTCAAAGTTATTGCAGCTTCTGAGGCAGCAAAGAAAGCTGATGTCATCATGATGCTTGTCCCGGATGAGTACATGGCAGATATATACAGAACAGAGATAGCTCCTCATATCAAAAAAGGTGCATATTTGGGATTTGCCCATGGCTTTAATATCCACTTTGGTCAGATTGTACCTCCGGCATATGTGAATGTCTTCATGGTTGCGCCAAAGGGCCCGGGCCACCTTGTCAGGTCTGAATACTTAAAAGGAAGTGGTGTGCCCTGTCTGATAGCAATCCATCAGGACCCATCAAAGAATACTAAAAAAGTTGCACTTGCTTATGCGGCTGCAATTGGCGGGGCAAGAGCAGGTGTTATAGAAACAACCTTCAGGGAAGAGACCGAGACAGACTTATTTGGCGAGCAGGTTGTACTCTGCGGAGGTCTTACATCCCTTATACTTGCAGGCTATGAGACTCTTGTTGAGGCTGGTTATTCACCAGAGATGGCATATTTTGAGTGCCTCCATGAAGTAAAACTGATTGTTGATCTCATCTATGAGGGCGGAATTTCCACTATGAGATATTCTATAAGCAATACTGCCCAGTATGGAGACCTTACAAGAGGACCGAGGATAATCACTGAAAAGACGAAGAAGGAGATGAAAAAGATATTGGAGGAGATACAGTCAGGAAAGTTTGCAAAAGAATGGATTCTTGAGTGCAAAGCGAACAAGCCCGAATTTAATGCCCTTACAAAAATGGGCGAGGATCACCCTATAGAAGAGGTTGGTGCGAAACTAAGGGCTATGATGCCGTGGCTCAAAAAAGGAAAACTTGTAGATAAATCAAAGGCGTGATTAAATTTGCCCCTGAGGGCTCTCCATTTATTTTTGGATCCCTTTTCATCACGGTTATAGTCTCACTGTTTCTAATCCGGAATTGGGCATCAGGAAGTTACGGTTCCCTTTTTTACTTCTTACTACTCACTTCCTTCCTGTTTTTAGGATTAACTATATTTATGGCCTTTTTTTTCAGAGACCCGGAAAGAAATTTTCCAGAAGGCAATGGCATTTTTGTATCTCCTGCAGACGGGAAGGTAATAGTTATAAGAGATATATACGAAAAAGATTATTTGAAAGCTGAGACAAAGGAAATAAGCATATTTATGTCTCCGCTCGATGTGCATGTCAACCGTGCACCGTGCGATGGAAAAGTAAGTGTGAAAAAATACTCTTCAGGCAGTTTTGTGGCAGCGTATAAAGATGATGCGTCAATGAAAAATGAGAACATTGTCATGGTACTCAATGGGAAATACGGGAGAGTGTTAGTCCGCCAGGTTGCAGGATTTATCGCCCGAAGGGTAGTCTGCAGGGTATCCGAAGGAGATTCTCTTAAGACCGGCGAGAGATATGGAATGATAAAATTCAGTTCAAGGCTCGATGTCTATCTGCCAAAGGATACTATAATTAAGGTTCATTTAGGCGATAAAGTAAAAGCAGGAGAAAGTGTAATAGGCATTATTTCGACGCATAATAAATCTAAAGAAAAGGAGATTACATGAAACTACAAGTAATAATAGCTTTAAGTCTTGTCTTATTGGTAAGCCAGGTCAGCGCAGAGGAAAAGCTCATACTGAAAGATCAGAAGGATAAGGTGAGTTACAGCATCGGAACGA